>NZ_JASATH010000029.1:0-56061 GCF_038440215.1 Inquilinus sp. OTU3971
CCCCGCCGGCCGGGCCCGGGCGGCCGCGCGGCCCCCCCGCGACGGTATCGCAGCGGCGTCCACCAGCTCCTGAAACCGGCGATGCGCGATCGTCGCCGGGTTCGATCCCGGCCCCGTCATGCGGCATGATAAAGCTCGGACGGCCGGCAACCCACCCCATGTTCCGTGACGGTCGCGCGCGGCTGGTCCTTCAAGGGACAGGTGCGGCACCGAGCGCGCGTTGAATGGCGCGGGCAAGGTCGGCTTCCCGAAAAGGCTTCTGCATCACCACCGCGTCCGGCCTGAGCGCTTGGACACTTGACGGGTCGCCGCTGACGAACACGTGCGGAACGGGCCTGGCCCGAAGTATCGTCTCGACAGCCGAGACACCGCTGCCGGCGCCCAATCGCGCATCGACGATCATCAGGTCCGGCCTGCACCGCATGGCGGCGGCCACCGCATCCGCCTCGGTGGCCTCGATCGCGCAGACCTCATAGCCCATCCCGCCGAGCACTTCGGCCAGCAGCATGGCGATGACGGCTTCGTCTTCCACGAGCAGGACGCGGAGCGCTGCCATTTGGTTCATGTCGCCTCCGGCACTGTCTCGGTTCGTCCAGACTTATAACCATAGCCGGCGCGAGATCGCCGAGGGCAGGCTCGGAAACTACGCAGACCCACTCCCGTTGCCGCGCCCTTGGCGTATGGGCCGCCATTCCCGGCGCCTGCAGGTCGCCCCCACGATGCGGCTGTGGTAGTATCGGGATGTTCCTCCTATTGGGAGGCAACCCCTTGAGATCCACGCACCATGCCGGGAAGCCGTCCGCAGCGGGCCGGAGCGGCCCGGCCGCGATCGAGCCGGCGTGCCTCGCCGGCGCCATCCGGGGATTTCCCGGTCGTCGGGATCGGCGCCTCGGCGGGTGGCCTCGATGCCTGCAGGAAGCTGCTGGACGGCCTGCCCGCCAAGACCGGCATGGCCTTCATCCTGGTCCAGCATCTCGATCCCACCCACGAAAGCATGATGGTGGAACTGCTGGCCGGCCACACGGCGATGACCGTGCGGCAGGCCGCGGACGGGATGCCGATCGAGCGCGAGCACCTCTATCTCATCCCCCCCGGGACCTATCTGTCGGTGGGCAACGGCGCCCTCCACCTCTCGCAACCCCAGGCGCGTCACGGCGCGCGGCTGCCGTTCGACTTCCTGCTGCACTCGATGGCGGAGGCCTACGGTCCGCGCGCCATCTGCGTGATCCTTTCAGGAACCGGGGCCGACGGCAGCCTCGGGCTGAAGTCGGTGAAGGAGGCGTCCGGACTCGTCATCGCACAGGACCCCGACGAGGCCGGCTACGACGGCATGCCGCGGAGCGCGATCACGACGGGGGCGGTCGATCTTGTGCTTCCCTTGGCCAAGATCCCCGATGCGCTCGCGACCCACGACCGAAGGATGGGGGGCATTCGTGCGCCTGACGGTTCGGCTCCGCAGGACGCTGCGCAGATCCGGCTGCCCCAAATCATCGAACTTCTGCGGACCAGGACCGCCCACGATTTCACGCTGTACAAGCCGGGGACGTTGCAGCGCCGGATCGAACGGCGCATGGCGATGGCGTCGATCGGAACCGCCGACATGGACCGATATCTCGTGATCCTACAAAGCGATCCCCGCGAGCTCGACCTGCTGGCCAGGGACCTGCTGATCAACGTCACCAGCTTCTTCCGGGACCAACAGGTGTTCGATCGTCTCGCGAAGGAGATCGTTCCCGACCTGGTCCGCAAACACTCACCCGACCACCCGCTGCGCATCTGGATCGCCGGGTGCAGCACCGGCGAGGAGACCTATTCCCTCGCCATGCTGTTCCGCGAAGAGATCTCGGCGAGGAGGCCCGACCTCAAGCTGCAAGTCTTCGCCTCCGATGTCGACCCGGATGCCGTCGCCAGGGCTCGCGAGGGGTTGTACCCCGAGACGATCGCGTCGGAGGTGTCGCCGGCCCGTCTCGCTCGCTTCTTCTCGAAGGAGGACTACGGTTACCGGGTGTCGCCCGAGCTGCGCGCGTCGGTGGTCTTCACGGTCCAGGATGTGCTGGCCGATCCGCCCTTCTCGCGCATCGACCTGGTGTCCTGCCGGAACCTGCTGATCTATCTGCGCCCCGAGGCCCAGGAGAAGGTGATCTCGCTGTTCCATTTCGCGCTGCGCGAGGGCGGCATCCTGCTGCTCGGCAGTTCGGAGACGATCGGAAATCCCGACGGCCGCTTCGACGTGATCTCCAAGCCGGAGCGGCTGTATCGGCACATCGGCCGCAGCCGGCCGGGCGATCTCGGATTTTCGGCGGGTGCCGGCGACGGCGTCCGGGTCCCGGCGCGCCCGGGACAAGGCCCGGCGCCCTCACGCCAGGCCGTTCTGGCCGAGCTGTGCCGGCGGCTGGTGATGGAGGCGTATGCGCCGGCGGCGGTCCTGATCAACCGCAAGCATGAGTGCCTGTACTCCCTGGGGCCGACGGACCGCTATCTGCGCATGGCGCCGGGCCACCCGACGCACGACCTGCTGGCGATGGCGCGGGAGGGCATGCGAACCAAGCTCCGCGCGGCGATCCAACGGGCCGGCCACGAGAATGCGCGCATCGTCGTCGGCGGCGGCCGGACCCATCATGATGGCCATCCGACTTCGTTCAGCATCGCCGTGCAGCCGGTCCAGAGCGAGGGCGAGGAGCTGCTGCTGATCTGCTTCATCGACGAGCCGAAGCCGGAGCGCGGAGCAGGTCGCCCGACCTCCCCAGGACGCGGTCCGCGGGTCGCCGAACTCGAGCAGGAGCTCGAGGCCACGAGGGCGGAGCTGCAGGGCACCATCCGCAACCTCGAGATCTCGACCGAGGAGCAGAAGGCGATCAACGAGGAAGCCCTGTCCGTCAACGAGGAGTACCAGTCGACGAACGAGGAGCTGATCACCTCGAAGGAGGAGCTGCAGTCGCTGAACGAGGAGCTGACCGCCCTGAACAGCCAGCTCCAGGAAACGCTGGAACGGCAGCGCACCACGTCCAACGACTTGCAGAACGTGCTGTACAGCACCGATGTCGCGACGCTCTTCCTCGACACCAGCCTCAACATCCGCTTCTTCACGCCCGCCACCAGATCGCTGTTCAACGTCATCCCCGGCGATGTCGGCCGACCGCTCGCGGACCTCCACTCGCTGGCCGCCGACGGCGCCCTTCTGACCGACGCCAGGGCGGTGCTGCAGACCCTCGCGCCGATCGAACGGGAGATCGAAGCGCAGAGCGGCGCCTGGTATGTCCGCCGCATCCTGCCCTATCGCACCCAGGACAACGGGGTCGAGGGCGTCGTCATCACCTTCGCCGACATCACCGAGCGCCGGCACACGTCGGACGCGCTGGAGGCGGCCAGGCGGCAGGCGGAGCTGGCGACCGCGGCGAAGTCGCGCTTTCTCGCCGCCGCCAGCCACGACCTCCGCCAGCCCCTGCAGACGCTGGCCCTGCTGCAGGGGCTGCTGGCAAAGAGCGTCGACGGTGAGAGGGGGCAGAAGCTGGTCGCGCGGCTCGACGAGACGCTGGGCGCCATGACCGGCATGCTGAATGCGCTGCTCGATATCAACCAGATCGAGGCCGGGACCGTCCGTGCGGAGAAGGTCCGTTTCCCGGTCAGCGATCTGCTGGATCGGCTGAAGGACGAGTTCACCTACCACGCGCAGGCGCAGAGGCTCGCCTTGCGCGTGGTCCCGTGCGGCCTTTCGATCCACAGCGATCCGCGGCTGCTGGAACAGATGATCCGCAACCTGCTGTCGAATGCGCTGAAATACACCAAACAGGGCAAGGTACTGCTCGGCTGCCGTCGGCGCGAGGGGATGTTGAGCATCGAGATCTGGGACACCGGGGTCGGGATTCCGGCCGGGGAACTGCAGGCGATCTTCGAGGAGTACCATCAGCTCGACAATGCCGCGCGCGAACGAAGCCGCGGCCTCGGCCTCGGACTTTCCATCGTGCAGCGCCTGGGGAATCTGCTGGGTCATCGGGTGCGCGTCCGCTCGCAGCCGGGCAAGGGGTCGGTCTTCGCCGTCGAAATCATGCTGCCGCAAAGCGAGACGGAACCGTCGCCCGAGCCGCAGCGGCACGGCAGCGATGACCGGATCGCGGAAAACGTCCCCCGCACCGGCGCGATCCTGGTGGTCGAGGACGATCCCGAGGTGCGTGAGCTCCTTGAGCTTCTCCTGAGGGACGAGGGCCACCGCGCCGCGGCGGCACCAGACGGCTCCGCGGCGCTGGAGCTGGTGGCGCGGGGGACGATCCGGCCCGACCTCATCCTCGCGGACTACAACCTGCCGGGCGGCATGGATGGGCTCCGGGTCGCCGCGAAGCTGCGGGACAGGCTCCGCCGCCGGCTTCCGGTCATCATCCTGACCGGCGACATCTCGACCGCCACCTTGCGCGACATCGCCCGCCAGGACTGCGTGCAGCTCAACAAGCCGGTGAAGCCGAGGGAGTTGGCGCAAGCGATCCAGCGCATGCTGGAGACGGCGCCATCCTCGGCGCATCCCCATGCCGCAAGCCCTGCCGAAGGGGCCGGCGACCCGGGCAAACCCGTCATCTTCATCGTCGATGACGACAGCCATGTGCGGGACGGAATCCGCAGCGTGCTCGAGGAGGACGGCCGGATCGTCGAGGACTACGCGTCTTGCGAGGCCTTCCTTGAGGCCTATCACCCGGGCCGTGCAGCCTGCCTTCTGGTCGACGCCTACCTGCCCGGGATGAACGGGCTCGAACTGCTGCAGCGGCTGAGGGATGCCGGCCATCGGCTGCCGGCCATCATGATCACCGGCAACAGCGACGTGCACATGGCGGTCCAGGCCATGAAGGCCGGTGCGTCGGACTTCATCGAGAAGCCGGTCGGCCCCGGCGAGCTGATCGCCGGCGTCGAGCGTGCCGTCGAACAATCGCGCGATGCGAACAAGCTGGTCGCCTGGCGGGAGGCCGCGGCCAACCACGTCGCGGGGCTGAGTGCGCGCCAGCGCCAGATCATGGACCTGGTCCTCGCCGGCCAGCCCAGCAAGAACATCGCCGCGGACCTCGGCATCAGCCAGCGGACGGTCGAGAACCATCGCGCCGCGATCATGAAGAAGACAGGGTCGAGGTCCCTTCCGGCGCTGGCCCGGCTGGCGCTGGCCGCTGCCTGGACCGGTGTCGACGAACCGCTCGCCTGACCTGGATTTCCAGCCTCGGCCGCGCGGCGACAAGTCAGCAGGGTTTGTTGCATTCGCAGGGCGACCGACGAACAGCCGACAGATCCTCGGAAAATACTCAGTCGCCCGCAATTGCTTGCAAGTCGACTTGTGTCGTCCCCACCTGAATCCTACCGCCGGGCCAATCCAGTGCCGGCGGGGGCTCAGGTCATCCGGCCAGCTCGGGTGCAACGTCGAACTCCGGCAAGCGCATGAAACCATCCTCTCCGTCGGACGGGCCGCTCGCTCAGGCGGGTGGCATGAACCCGCAAGTGCGCCAGCTGGCCGAACAGCTTCTCGCCACCGGTTTCGATAGACTCTCGGAGCGGGAGTGCCGGGTGATCGCCGGCGTCGCCCAGCGCACCCAGGTCAGCCGGAACGTCAATCACGCCTTCGAGGAGGAGCGGACCTTCGGCGACCGGCTCGCCGATCGCGTTGCGACCTTCGGCGGCTCATGGGTGTTCATCACGCTGTTTCTCGCAACGCTGGCCGCCTGGGCGTTGTTCAACAGTGCGATCCTGGCCGGGTTTATCGAGGCGTTCGATCCCTACCCCTACATCTTCCTCAACCTCCTGCTCTCGATGCTGGCCGCGCTGCAGGCGCCGATCATCATGATGTCGCAAAACCGCCAGGCGGCGCGCGACCGCGTCGCCGCGGGTCTCGATTATGAGATCAACCTGAAAGCCGAGGTCGAAATCATGGAGCTTCACGAGAAGCTGGATCGGATCCGCTCGCAGCATCTCGAGGAGCTGCTGCGCGCCCAGCAAGAGCAGCTTAGGCTGCTGACGCGCCTGGCCGACGCAGGCGGCGCGGTCTGAGTACATTCCGAGCCTGCCGCCGCCGCCGCCTTCCCGCTACGCTCGGAAATGTCGAAGGCATGGAGTTTCGAAGCCTTGCGACGGGTGGCTACAGCCCTGCTTGGAGAACGCTGTCATGGACAAGGATCGGATCGCCGGATCGGCGAAGGAGATCAAGGGCTCGGTCAAGGAAATCATTGGCGAGGTGACAGGCGACGCCAAGCTGCGGGCCGGCGGCAGGGCGGACAAGGCTGAGGGCAAGATCCAGAACGCCGTCGGCCGCGTCAAGGACGCGATCAGGAATGCGCTGAGGATCTAGCGGCGCTCCCGGCTCTCGCACGGCGATCATCGTCTGATGGAGCAATGGCAATGGGCACAATTCTGATCGTCATCCTCCTAATCCTGCTGTTCGGCGGCGGCGGCTACTACGCCCACGGTCGCTATGGTGGCGCAGGACTCGGCGGCGTCCTCGGGTTGGTTGTTCTCGTTCTCGTCGTGCTTTGGCTCCTCGGCGGCCTGGGCGGCATGGGCAGGATGTAGTCGACCGTCACTGATCTGAGGCAAGACTCCGATGCCTCTCGGGCGGGTCTGAGTAGTTTCCGAGTCTGGCGCCACCGTTTCGCTGCCGATTACGCTGCGCTTGGTTGTTCGAAATCTCTGGACCATCGGCACCCGGCCCCTCGGTCAAGTGTGCCGGATGCCGATGCGATGCGGGCGCAAACCGGACATCACCGACAGCATGCCGATCAACGTCGGCGACATGAATCCGGGACAAGGGCGGCCGAGCCAGGCGGCTCGCGCTGCCCTCCTCGATAGGTCATGCCATGAGCCCCGGCACCGTCGTGCCGATCATCCTGGTGGCGGCCACGACTGAAGGATGCTTCTCAATGTCGACCATCACT
The DNA here is from genome assembly GCF_038440215.1 of Inquilinus sp. OTU3971. Taxonomy (NCBI): domain Bacteria; kingdom Pseudomonadati; phylum Pseudomonadota; class Alphaproteobacteria; order Rhodospirillales; family Rhodospirillaceae; genus Inquilinus; species Inquilinus sp. OTU3971. The sequence goes on from NZ_JASATH010000029.1 coordinate 6,897, forward strand.
GCCGCGACAGAGCGGCAATTTCTCGCGACCGTGGTCCCCTGCATCCGGGATCTTCGCCGCCTCGCGATCTTCCTGACACGAAACTCCGCCGATGCGGACGATCTCGTTCAGGACACGCTGTTCCGCGCGGTCCGCAAGCTCCACCTATGGCAGCCGGGCACCAACATGATGGCCTGGCTCGTCGTGATGATGCGCCGACTCTACCTCTCGCATTTCATAGACAGCAGGCACAACCGGGCCAAGACGATTCCGATCGACGACTGGGACGCCAGCACGCCGGCGACGCAAATGCAGACGCTCGAAGTGATGGAGGTTGCGGCGCGCTGGCAGAATCTCTCGAAGGACCATCGAGAGATTCTCGACATGGTGGCGGTCTGGGGTGCCTCCTACGAGGAAGCTGCGGAGCAGCTTCGCATCCCGATGGGGACGATACGGTCCCGGTTGGCCCGGGCCCGTACCCGCCTGCGGCACGACACGGGGGCGCCGCGCCGCGCGGCCTTCAGACCAGACGTCCAATTGCGATCGCCTGGACCGAGGCGTCCACCAGATCCATCAATCGGGACGGGTTGAATTCGGGGCCGCCATCGTCGTGCAGAGCAACGGCCAGCGTGCAGACGATCGCGCTCTTCTCGTTGTCGGACATCGGGACCTCCGAATGCATCATCAGCTGCCGCAGCCACGTCGCCAGCTCCACTGGCGACATTCTCTCGGCGAGGACCTGATCGAGCATCGTCCGAGTCATATGGGCGGCGCATTCGAACTGCTCTCGATCGCCGAGCAGTCTGTTTTTGGGCATCGGGGAATGTCTCATGATTGATGGATAACGGAGCAAAACAAAACCCTGTTCCAAATTTGTGCCCTGGGGCCATTTTTTATTTTTCGGATCGCGCGAGTGTGATGATCCGACTGACAGATCCATGATTTTCGGAAGAATTCGTTCGGGATGCAGAGCTCCATGAGCGTTCGGTTCGGCCATGCAGGCTTCCGGTTCATGAAGGGACGGATGAGATGATGTACCTTTCCCCTCGGCCCTCGCAGCGCGTCCTGGTTCTCGGTCGATCGCCGGCGGTCAACCAGAGCGTGGTGGGGCCGCTTCTCGCGTTCGGCATCCCAGCTCAAGGGTCGACCGATCCTGAGGGAGCCGCCCGACAGTTCGACGCCGCCGATTTCGACCTGATCGTCTTCGGGCGCGGCATCGTCGGGCCGTTGAGCGAGCGGCTGACGCGTGACTTTACCCTGCAGAATCGCGATATCCGATGGATCGCCGCCGTCGCCCCGGCGGCGGTCCGGCAGATCCTCTCGGCGCTCGATCACGATCCACGGCTGCCGCGGCACGCGATGAACTTCCGGGTGACGGAGGACGGCTTGGACCTTCTCGTGCAGGCCACGGTCCTGTCGCCCTGCGCCGCGACCATCGAGATCTACCGTCACCCCGACGCGGACGCCCCAACTTCCGAGCTTGTCAGCCGATTCGAGGCGGAGCCCGGCCCCTTCGAACGCCGGATCGCGGGCCGTCATCTCGAACAGGCGCACACGCTCCTGATGACGCTGGGTGGGGATGAGTATTTCCTGCACCCGATCAGTGCGCCGCCGACACAGGCGGCTTCGGAAGAACAATCTTGGTTTTCGCCACGGAAGATCAACTGAAAGCAAGATCCGGGGTGCGATCGGCAGAAGTTCCTTCTACTTTTTCTGCATCAAAACAAGAAAAAGGACTTCGAGATGACCACCCTCATTCGAAAAGTCGCCATCGTGACCGGGGCCAGTTCCGGAATTGGCCGGGCGACCGCGCTGCTGTTCGCGCGCGAAGGCGCCAGGGTCGTCGTCGCGGCGCGGCGCCAAGCCGAACTCGACGCGCTCGTCGCGGAGATCCGGGAGGCTGACGGCCAAGCGGTAGCCCTTGCCGGTGACGTCAAGGACGAGGCCTATGCGAAATCCTTGGTCGAATTGGCGGCAAGCGAATTCGGAGGGCTCGACATCGCCTTCAACAACGCCGGCATCATCGGCGAGATGGGCCCCATTGCCAACCTGACACTCAAGGGTTGGCGCGAGACGCTCGACACCAATCTGACGAGCGCCTTCCTGGGTGCCAAATATCAGGTGCCCGCGATGATCGAACGCGGCGGCGGCTCTCTGATTCTGACCTCCTCATTCGTCGGCTACACGGTGGGCATGCCGGGCATGACCGCCTACGCTGCAAGCAAGGCGGGGCTGATCGGATTGGCGCAGGTTCTCGCCGCCGAATACGGGCCGATGGGGGTTCGCGTCAACGCATTGCTGCCGGGCGGCACCGACACGCCGGCAAGCGTCACCAACGCGCCGGGCGCAGGTCCCGAGGTGTTGGCCTTCATCGAACGGCTCCACGCGCTGAGGCGCATCGCACGGCCCGAGGAGATCGCAAAGTCGGCGCTCTACCTCGCTTCGGACGCATCGAGCTTCACGACCGGCAGCGCCTTGCTCGCCGACGGTGGCGTGTCGATCAATCGAAGCTGAGCGCGATCTCCGTCCGGGGCAATCCGTCAACTCGGCGAGAGCGGCATCAGGGCAGGATGCCGATGAACACCCGGCGGTAGGCGCCGATCAGGTCCCCGGCGGAGGTCGCTGCGGCCCGGCTGAGCTGTTCCGCCCCGGCTTCGCCCTCCCGCTCGACCAGCCGCACCAGCTCCTGAAACCGGCGATGCGCGATCGTCGAAGGGTCGAGTCCTGCGCCGTCATGCGGCATGACGAAACCGGGCTCCGGCAACTCGCCGGCCAGGCCCCGCAGCAGGTCGAGCAGCTTGGCGCCGGTGTCGATGCGGAGCCATCGATCCCCGTCCCATACCGATATCGTCGGCCTGATCTCCATCTGCATCTTGCGCCTCCATGTCTGTCATGCGCGGCCGGTGGCGGTTGGAGCGGCCGTCAGCCCTCCATCGCCCGCAGCAGCGCCGCGATCTCGATCGTCGCGAGTGTGGAGAAGGTGTCGGAGACCGCATAAGGCAGGATGATCTGGCCGCCATGCCGCATCGCCCCGCAGGTGTAGACGACGTTGGGCACATAGCCTTCGCGTTCCGACGGCTCGGGCCGGACCAGCGGCTCGCGCGACCGGGCGAGGACCTTGGAAGGATCATCCTTGTCGAGGAGGACCGCCCCGATCGAATATCTCCGGACCGGGCCTACGCCATGCGTCAGCAGCAGCCAGCCCTGGTCGAGCTCGATCGGCGATCCGCAATTGCCGATCTGCACGAACTCCCACGGGAACCGGGGCTTCAGGATCGGCTGGCCGCCGTCCCAGACGCGCAGGTCGTCCGAATGGATCAGGTAGAGGCTCTCGTTGTCCTGCCTGCCGATCATGGCGTAGCAGCCGTCGAGCTTGCGGGGAAACAGTGCCATGCCCTTGTTGCCGGCGGCGTCCCCGCGCAGCGGGAACATCCGGAAGGAGACGAAGTCGGAGGTTTCGAGCATCTCGGACCGGATCGCCTGGCCGCTGTAGGCGGTGTAGGTGGCGCGGAAGATCTTCGGGCCGCCCTCGTCGAATTCGACGAAGCGGGCATCCTCGATGCCGTGCGCCTGGGAGACGGTGACGGGAAAGATCACCCGCTCGCTGATGTCCTCGTCCGGCGCAAAGACCAGTTCGACCTCGTCGCCGTGTGGGCCGGGCGTCCGCCGCTCCTCACCGGGGATGGAGGCGAGCCGGGCGGACGGATCGACGGTCAGGCTGCCGTCGGCCGTGATCGAGCCCGACCGGAACGTCAGCGACGAGATATGCCCTTCGCCAACGGCGCGAAGGCTGAGGATGAAACGGCGCCCGCCCTCCGGCGCACCGGACTGGTCGGGGTGCGGCACGATGCTGGGGTTGAACAGCGCCGCCGCTTCGAAGGCATATTCGAGCAGGAAATAGGCACCGACCAGCTGGCGCTGCGTCCTGGTGAACATGGCATGGGCCGCGAAGGCGTACTCCATGTCGTCCGCCCGGGCCTCGAACCGCTCCAGCAGGCGGCGGTGGCGGCCCTCGAAATTCGCGAGCACTTCGGCCAGCTGGCCGGCGGCCGCCTCGGGCTCCAGCGCCAGCACCCGGTCGACGATGTGGTTCGCACGGGTCTTGTCGGTGGGATTCAGGTTCCGTGGCTCGGTCGCCGGCTTGAACGGGCGCACCACCACCCGGGCGGGATCCGGGCGCAGGTGGAGAGCCTGCCGGTTCAGGAAGGTGATTTGCGACAAGGCGTCCTCGGGCAGGCCAAGGGAAGGTCACGTGCGCTCATGTCTCGGCCAGTCGCGGCACGAACTTCGCCCGGCCGTCCATGACATGCGCGATGCGGCGCATCTCCAGTTGGCTGAGCAGATAGGAGACGACCGATTCGCCGCCCTGGTTCTCGTTCACCCGGTCGGGATGCAAGCCGTCGCAGCAGCCGCCGGTCTCGGGGTCGACCAGGGGCAGCGACAGGTCGTTGTCGCCGAAGAACCAGGCGAAGGCGCGCGTCGCATCGGCCCGCCATTCCGGGTCACCCTCCACGCGCCACGCCGCCAGGCAGGCGGAGACCGTCGCCGTGGCCTCCAGGGGCTGCTGATCGAAGGGCTGCGGCGCCATCCGCCTGTCGCCGAAGCTGCTCGACCCGACCGGCCGGAACACGCCCGCCGGCGTCGTCTGCAGTGACATCAGCCACTGCAGGGTCCGCAGGCCCGCATCGACGAACTCCGCCGACCGGATGGCCATCCCGGTGACGATCAGGGCCTGCGGCAGCCTTGCATTGTCGTAGGCCAAGCCGTCCTCGAACCAGGTCCAGTCCCGGGTCTCGACAGCGGCCAGCATCGACATCAGCCTTGCGGCCAGGTGGTACCGGACGCGTTCGGCGAGGGTGTCCTCGACGACGACGTCGCAATAGGCTTCGAGCCCGAGCAAGGTGAAGGCCCAAGCGCGGGGCGAGGCGAAGGCCTCGGCCGCCGGCAGCGCTTCGGCGAACAGCGCGGCGGCCCAGCGCCGGCGCGACGCGCTGGCGTCGTTGCGGGCGCATTCGCCCAGGGCCCAGAGCGTCCGGCCGTGGCTGTCCTCGGAACCGCTCTCCTCGAGCCAGCGCCGGTCGAAACCCATGAAGTTGCGGAACCGCTGCGTGCCGGGATTCCAGGCATGCTGGACGAAGGCCGCAAGCCGGGCCGTCAGAACCTCAGGCAGACGCGCCTCGCGAGGATGGTTGAGGGCGCAGGCCACCAGCAGCGCGCGGGCGTTGTCGTCGACGCAGTAGCCGTGGGACCGGTCGGGCACCGAATACACCGCATGCTGGAACAGCCCGGTGTCGTCGCACATCGACAGGAAATGGCCGAGCTGTGTCGCCGGTGGCGTGAAGCCGAGACTCATCGGCTCGCGCGGGTCGGGCCGCTCGACCACCCGGAACCGATTCCCGCGCCGCGCCCGTTCGAAGACCTCCCGGTATTGCTCCGCCGTGCGCGCCCAGGTCATCGACCGGCTGCTCGCATAGGCGCGCCGGCGCATCGCCTCGCGCCGGATGTCGTCGGTCAGCAGCCCCGCGACCGCCGTCCCGGTGGCCGCGGCGTCGCCGAATGGCACCAGGATGCCGCGGCCGCCGGCCAGCAGTTCCCGGGCATGCCAATAGGGCGTGGAGACCACCGCCTTGCCGAGGCCGAAGCTGTAGGCCAGGGTCCCCGACGTCATCTGCGCCTCGTCGAGATAGGGCGTGACATAGACGTCGCACATCGAGATGAACTCGAGCAGCGTGGCCAGATCGACGAACTGGTCGAGCAGCACGACATGATCCTCGACCCCGCGATCCCGCGCCCGGGCCACCAGGCTTTCGCGGTAGACCTCGCCCTGGTCGCGGATCAGGTTGGGGTGCGTCGCGCCGAGCACGACATACATCGTGTCGGGCCGGCTCCGCAGGATTTCCGGCATGGCATCGATCATGACCTCGATGCCCTTGTTGGGGGACAGGAGGCCGAAGGTCAGGATCACCGGCCGTCCGGCGAAGCCCAGCTTGGCCTTGGCCGCGGTGGGCTCGGCGAAAGCCCCGTCGGGAATACCGTGCAGGATGACATCGATCTTGTCCGCCGGCACGCCATAGACCGTCTGCAGCAGGTCGCGGCCCTTCCTGGCCATGACAACGACCCGCGCCGATGCGCCGATGATCCGGCTCAGCACGTCCCGCTGCGCCGCCGTCGGCTCGGCCAGGACCGTGTGGAGCGTGGTGACGACCGGCATGGCCAGGCGCGACAGCAGCGCCATGACATGACCGCCGGCCTCGCCGCCGAAGATGCCGAATTCATGCTGGAGCGAGACGATGTCGAACTGGCCGGCATTGAGGGCATCGGCCGCCCGGGCATAGTCTTCGATCCGGTCGTCGGCGATCTCGATGCGGACCGCAGCCGGGTAGTCATAGGCGCGGCCGGGGTCGGTCATCGCCGCGATGCAGGTGTCGGCCACCGCGTCCGACGCCGCGACCGCCTGCTGCAGATCGGTCGTGAAGGTCGCGATCCCGCAACGGCGCGGAAGCGAATTGCCGATGAAGGCCACACGGATCGGCTGGGTCACGGCGGTGCCTCCATCGGAACGGCCGTCCGCCCGCCGCACGGCGACGGGAAGACGGTCCGGAAAAGGATGATCGATGCGCCGGGCCTCAACTCTTCTTCTTGCCGTCGCCGGCGCCCGCGCCCGCGGCCGCCACCCGGCCCAGCAGGCTCATGGTCGCACCGTGAACCACCGGCTTCCCCGCCTGCTTCGGCTTCCGGATCTCCCGGTTTTTGCGTTTCTGCCCTTTGGCCATGAAATCTCCTGTGCGCCGATGCGGCGGCGTCTAGTCAGTGATGAAGGAAGGCAGCGGCAACCGCGCCGGCGCGGTCAGTCCACGGCTTTGAGATTGTCCGCGGACGGCTTCCCGCTCCTCTGATCGGTGACCAGATCGAAGCCCAGCTTCTGGCCCTGGGTCAGCTGGCCGAGGCCGGCGCGCTCGACGGCGGTGATGTGGACGAAGGCGTCCTTGCCCCCGTCATCCTGGGTGATGAAGCCGAAGCCCCTCTGGGCGTCGAACCATTTGACGGTTCCCGTTGCCATGAATTCCTCTTTTCGCAAGCATCGGCCCGGCCGGCCCGTGACATTCACGGGGCGTCCGATTTCGCATTCCGATGAGAGAATCCGGATTTCCGCCGCGCCCAATGGGCAAAAGCCGAAGCTCTATATCCAGAATTGATCCAGTAATCATGGACCAGAGTCGTTGAGATCCCTAGAAAATACGACGATCAATCCGCAAAAAATAAAGCGGCAAAATCACTGCTGAATACGTGATATATTTCAACCACATACGGATGCGAGTGAGATTCAGAAATATAACTCTTCACCGGATTGCGATGTTTTTGGTCGCAATAACTATTGGCCGACACCATATCGATAGCCATAAGGCAGAGAATCGCGTCCGGAATGCGGCGCGACCGGGATATCGGTCGTCCGCTCCGCTGAGCCCTTCCGGCGTTCCGGTCGCCGGGCCGCCGGAACAAGGAGAGCACCAGTGAAGATCGACAGCATCAGGCGGCTGCAGCGGGACGCCGAGCTCGGCGATGCCGTGGCGCAGTTCAATCTCGGTATCGTCTACGGCAATCGCAACGGTGAACCCGGCTATACCGCCGAGGACCGGCGGATCGATGCCATCCGGTGGCTGGAGCGCTCGGCGAACCAGGGCCTGCCGCGAGCGCAGAACCGGCTGGCCGAAATCTACGTCGAAGGCCCGGACGCGCCGAAAGACGCGGTCAAGGCTTGCGCCTGGTTTCTCCTGGCGGCGGGGCAGCCCGGCGCCCGGGGCCAGGACGCCCGATCGGGCTACAAGCGGGCCGCCGCGCATCTGACCGCCACGCAGGTCGCACAGGCGCATCGCCGGGCATCGCGCTGGAAGCCGAAGATCGAGGCGGAGCAGATCAAACCAGAGGTGCCGAACCTCCTCGCCACGGCGCCGCAATGAAGGCCTGGTTCGTCCCACCCATCGTGATCCCGATCGGCCTCGTGGTGCTGATCGTCGTCTACGCCACAGTCCGGGCCTTCGCCTAGCCGCAGGCCCGGGCGAGGATGAAGGAGCCGCGAATGACCATGCGGACCAGCAGCAGGACCGTGACCTTCGCCCGGCCGTTCACCCTGAGCGGCATCGACGGGCCGCAGCCGCCTGGAACCTACACGGTGGAGACCGACGAGGAGCCGATCGACGGTTCGTCGCCCCCGGTCTACCGGCGGGTCGCGACGATGATCCGCCTGCCCGGCCGGCCCGGCAGCGGCGAGCTGGTCCAGGTCGTCACCGTGGATCCGGAGGAGCTTGCCGCGGCTTTGCTGCGGGATGGCGTGCCGCCGGCCTCACCCGCGAAAGCCGATCCTGCGGAGGACGCACATGCCGCGGCCCGACCGCAAGAACCGCCGGGGCAGCCCGCGCCGCGTCCGTTCGACCGGCTGCTGGACGGCTGGCGGTACTGGGCAGCGACCAAGCCCTGGATCGTCGCGATCGTCGCCGGCGTCCTGTTCGCCACTCTCATCGTCGCCTGGTGACCGGGCTGACGCGGCAGGCGCGCCGCCGTCAGACGTGTTCAGCTTCGGGCGATGGAAGCGGCCGAGAAACCGACCATCTGCTGCCGCTGCTCGTCCCACAGCGCGAAGAACGGGGCGCGCAGGGCGTCCCACAGGGTCAGGCTCGGCACGGCATGCAGCTGCTGGATCGCGGCGTGGCAGGCCGGCAGGCGGTAGTTCGGGATGCGCGGATTGAGGTGGTGGATGTGGTGGAATCCGATGTTGCCGGTGAACCATTGCAGGATCCGCGGCAGCTTCAGGTAGGATGAGCCCTGCAGCGAGGCCGTGCCGAACCGCCATTCCGCGTCCCGCTGCCACAGCGTCTCTTCGAAGCGATGCTGAACCGCGAACAGCCAGACGCCGATGATCGAGGCGATCACCATGATCGGCAGCTGGACCAGCAGCACGCGCTCGAAGCCCAGGGCAAGCCCGAGCCCGACGAAGAGAATGACGATGCCGGCGTTGGTGGCATGGACCGACAGCCGCTCCCGGCGCCAGTCCTTCGGCGTGTCGAAAGGAATCCGGTAGAGCAGCAGGAAGACCAGCGGCGGCAGCAGCAGCCCGGTGATCACCGGATGGCGGCTCAGCCGATACAGGAAGCGGCGGCGCGGAGAAAGGGCCTGGTATTCCGAGACGGTCAGGCAGGTCGAGTAGATGTCGGCCCCGCTGTCGCGCCGGTCGAGATTGTTCCAGACGGCGTGATGCCCGGCATGCTGGCGGCGCCAGTTCGCGAAGGGTGTGAAGGTGATCAGGCCGCACAGGCGGCCGAGCGCGATGTTGGCGCGGCGGGACTCGAAGAAAGACGAGTGCCCGCAATCATGCTGGATGATGAAGAGGCGCACGGTCAGGCCGGCCGCGATCACCGCCAGCCCGAGCGTCAGCCAGTACGACACCCCGAAGCTGGCATACATCGTCGCGCAGACCGCGATAAAGCTGGCCAGTGTCGAGGCCAGCTGCCAGACCGCCCGCGGCAGGCTCGGCGTCCGGAAACGGGCCACCTCGGCCCGCAGCGCCGCATCGGCATCGACCAGCAAGCGCGGCTGTGCCGTCACGGGGTTCGGAGTGCTTTGCATGTTTGTCCCTGAACTGCCCAGCGGAGCCGGGCGCTACCATTCTTGAGAATTCTCGAGGGCAAAGCAGACGACAACAGCGCTCCACAACAGCAAGCAGTGCAACTTCGAAAGGTGCGGAAAGCTGGGCTCCGCGCTCGATCACGAGCATTGAGCGCTGGCCGGACAAATCTCGGTCGACCCAATAGATATGGGATCGGCGACCGGTGATTGTAAGCCAAGGCAGGAAGCGGGATCCTGCGGCCTCAGCGATCCATCAGGAAATCGCCGTGCCGCTCGACGCAGCGGCGGATGAAGTCCCGCAGGACCCGGATCCGCGGCAGGTCCATGTGCTCCTCATGCGCGCTGATCCAGTAGCTCCGGCGCAGCCTGACCTCGCCGGGCAGGACCGCGGCCAGGGTGGCGTGGTGCTGCGCGATGAACCGGGGCAGGACGCACAGCCCGTCGCCCCGCAGGACGGCATTGAGCTGCCCCAGCAGGCAGGTTGCCTGCAGCGGCACGGCCAGGCCCGGCAGGACCTCGCCGAGATAGTCCAGCTCGCGCGTGAAGATCAGGTCGTCGACATAGCCGATGAAGCGGTGCCCGCGCAGATCCTGCCGGGTCCGGACCGGCGGGGCCTTGGCGAGATAGCCGGCCTCGCCATAGATCCCGAGGTCGTACTCGGTCAGCCGCTCGGTCTGGAACCGGCCCCGGGCCGGCGGCGCCAGCGTCACCGACAGGTCGCCCTCGCGCTGCGACAGCGACAGGATCTGCGAGACGGTGACCAGCTCGATCGTCAGCTGCGGATAGGCCGAGGCGAACTCGCCCAGATGCTTCGCCAGGAAGTGGTTGCCGAATCCGTCGGGCGTGGCCAGGCGGATCTTGCCGACCAGCCCCGCCTGCGGCCGTCCCAGCGCCTCCGTCGCCTCCCGCGCCGCGGTCTCGACCCGTTCGGCATGCGGCAGCAGCTCGGCGCCGGCCGGGGTCAGCATGTAGCCGACCGGGCTCCGGTGGAACAGCGCCGATCCCAGGGCATGCTCGAGCGCAGCGACGCGCCGGCTCACCGTGGCATGGTCGCTGCCGATGGCGCGGGCGGCGCCGCTCAGCGTGCCATGCCGCGCCACCTCGACGAAGAATCTGAGGTCATTCCAGTCGTAGCGACGCATTCTGTTCATAATCGCACAGGGCCTTGGGGAACATTCCCGTATTGCTGATCAAATTCTCCCAGTAATGCAACCGCAGCAGCGGGAGGATGGCGATGGCCGGCGATCAGGAGTTCGATTTCGTCGTCGTGGGCGGAGGTTCGGCCGGCTGCGTGCTGGCCAACCGCCTGTCCGCGAGCGGGCGGTATCGGGTGGCGCTGGTCGAGGGCGGCGGACGCGACGACTGGATCTGGTTCCACATCCCCGTCGGCTATCTCTTCGCCATCGGCAATCCGCGGTCGGACTGGCTGTTCCGGACGGAGCCCGTCCCCGGCCTCAACGGCCGCAACCTGGCCTATCCCCGCGGCAAGGTGCTCGGCGGCTGCTCCGCGATCAACGCCATGATCTACATGCGCGGCCAGGCCGCGGATTACGACGGCTGGCGCCAGCGCGGCCTGGTCGGCTGGGGCTGGGACGACGTGCTGCCCGTCTTCAAGCGGCATGAGGACCATTGGCGCGGTGCCGATGCCCTGCATGGCGCCGGCGGAGAGTGGCGGGTGGACCGGCCTCGGCTGCGCTGGCAGGTCCTGGACTCGTTCATCAGCGCGGCGGAGCAGGCCGGGATCCCGCGGTCGGCCGATTTCAACACCGGCAGCAACGAAGGCTGCGGCTATTTCGACGTCAACCAGAGGCGGGGCCGGCGCTGGAGTGCCGCGCGGGGATTCCTGCGACCGGCATTGAAGAGGCCGAACCTTACAGTCTTCACCCAGGCGCTGGCCGAGCGGATCATCGTCGAGGACGGGCGGGCGACCGGCGTCGTCCTGCGCCGGGACGAACAGGAGCACCTGCTGCGGGCGCGGGCGGAGGTCATCGTCTCGACCGGCGCGGTGGCGACCCCTGCCCTGCTGGAGCGGTCGGGCATCGGCGACGGAGAGCGGCTGCGGCAGCTCGGGATCGAGGTCGCGCGCCACCTGCCTGGCGTCGGCGAGAACCTGCAGGATCACCTGCAGCTGCGGCCGATCTTCAAGGTCACCAACGTGCCGACGCTGAACATGCAGTACCGGTCCCTGCTGCGCCGCGGCCTGATGGGGGCCGAATACGCCCTGCTGCGGCGCGGGGCGATGACCATGGCGCCGTCGCAGCTGGGCGCCTTCACCCGCTCGGCGGCGCAGTACGAGACGCCCAACCTGCAGATGCACATCCAGCCGCTGTCGCTCGACAAGTTCGGTGACAGCATGCATCCGTTCCCGGCGATCACGACCAGCGTGTGCAATCTCCGCCCCAGCAGCCGCGGTTCGATCCATGCGCGGTCGAGCGATCCCGCGGCCCCGCCGGTGATCGCGCCCAACTATCTGGCGACGGCGGAGGACCGCCAGGTCGCGGCCGATTCGATCCGGATCGTGCGGCGGATCATGCGGCAGCCGGCTATGACCCGCTATGCGCCGGAGGAGCTCCGGCCCGGCCCGGAGCTGCAGTCCGACGCGCAGCTGATCGCGGCGGCGGGGGATGTCGGGACCACCATCTTCCACCCGGTCGGGACCGCCAGGATGGGCGTCGACAACGATCCGATGGCCGTTGTCGACGGCTCCCTCCGGGTCCGGGGCGTCGCCGGTCTGCGGGTGGTCGATGCGTCGGTCATGCCGACGATCACCTCGGGCAACACCAACTCCCCCACCATCATGATCGCGGAGAAGGGCGCGGCCATGATCCTCGACGCGGCGCGCTGACCCGCCGAGGATCTACCGGAACCGCTACTGGCAGGCTTCGCAGGTCGGGTCGTCGATCGGGCACACCATCGGCGCCCCGTCGGTCAGCGTCAGCTCGTCGGTTGCCGGGGCCGGCGCGGGGGCGGCGACGACCGGAGCCGGGGCGGAGACGGCGTTCAGCTTGCCGTCGGTGCCCTTCAGCGTCGACTTCTCGACATGGGTCGCGCTCATCGCCCGCAGGTAGTAGGTGGTCTTCAGGCCGCGCTTCCAGGCCAGGCGGTAGAGCGTGTCCAGCTTCCGGCCGTTCGGGTTGGCGATGTAAAGGTTCAGCGACTGGGCCTGGTCGATCCACTTCTGACGCCGCGCCGCCGCCTCGACCAGCCAGGAGGCGTCGATCTCGAAGGCGGTGGCGTACAGCGCCTTGAGGTCGTCCGGCACCCGGTCGATGGCGCCGAGGCTGCCGTCGAAATACTTCAGGTCGGAGATCATCACCTCGTCCCACAGGCCGAGCGCCTTGAGGTCGCGGACCAGTCCGGGATTCACCACCGTGAAATCGCCCGACATGTTGGCCTTGACGTAGAGGTTGCGGAACGCCGGCTCGATCGACTGGGCGACGCCGCAGATGTTGGAGATGGTCGCGGTCGGCGCGATCGCCATGGTGTTGGAGTTGCGCATGCCCACCGTGCGCACCCGCTCGCGCAGGCCGCTCCAGTCCAGCGTCGTGGAGCGGTCGAGGTCGAGCACGCCGTCGCGCGCCTCGGCCAGCAGCTCGACGGAGTCGATCGGCAGGATGCCGCGGCTCCACAGCGAGCCGTCGAAGGATGGGTAGCGCCCGCGCTCGGCCGCCAGGTCGACCGAAGCGGAGATGGCGTGGAAGCTGATGATCTCCATGCTCTCATCGGCGAAGCGCACCGCGGCGTCGGACGCGACCGGCAGGCGCAGCGCCTGCAGCGCGTCCTGGAAGCCCATGATGCCGAGCCCGACCGGGCGGTGCCGCAGGTTGGAGCGGCGCGCCTCGGGGATGGTGTAGAAGTTGATGTCGATGACGTTGTCGAGCATCCGCATCGCCGTGCGGATGGTGCGCTCCAGCCGTGCCCGGTCCAGGCCAGGGCTTCCGTTAGAATTGGCGCCGATGTGGTTGGCGAGGTTGACCGAGCCGAGGTTGCAGACCGCGACCTCGTCATCCGAGGTGTTCAGCGTGATCTCGGTGCACAGATTCGAGGAGTGCACGACGCCGACATGGCCCTGCGGCGAGCGGATGTTGCAGGGGTCCTTGAAGGTCACCCAGGGGTGGCCGGTCTCGAACAGCATGGTCAGCATGCGGCGCCACAGGTCGAGCGCGCGGACCTGCTTGTGCACGCGGATCTCGCCGCGCGCGGCCTTGGCCTCATAGGCCTCGTAGGCGGTCTTGAAGGCCGGGCCATACAAATCGTGCAGGTCGGGCACCTCGTCCGGCGAGAACAGGGTCCAGGGGCCGTCGGCCTCGACCCGCTGCAGGAACAGGTCCGGCACCCAGTTGGCGGTGTTCATGTCGTGGGTGCGGCGGCGGTCGTCGCCGGTGTTCTTGCGCAGGTCGAGGAATTCCTCGATGTCGACGTGCCAGGTCTCGAGATAGGCGCAGACCGCGCCCTTGCGCTTGCCGCCCTGGTTCACCGCGATGGCGGTGTCGTTGGCGACCTTCAGGAACGGCACGACGCCCTGCGACTGGCCGTTGGTGCCGCGGATATGGGCGCCCAGGCCGCGCACCCGGGTCCAGGAATTGCCCAGGCCGCCGGCGTATTTCGACAGCAGGGCGTTGTCCTTCACCGCCTTGAAGATGCCGTCCAGGTCGTCTGCCACCGAGGTCAGGAAGCAGGAGGACAGCTGCGGCCGCGGCGTGCCGGCGTTGAACAGCGTCGGCGTCGAGCACATGAAGTCGAAGGAGGAGATCAGGTCGTAGAACTCGATCGCCCGCGCCTCGCGGTCGATCTCGCGCGCGGCGAGCCCCATGGCGACGCGCATGAAGAAGGCCTGCGGCAGCTCGAAGCGGATGCCCCCGGTCTGCAGGAAATAGCGGTCGTACAGCGTCTGCAGCCCGAGGAACTGGAACTGCAGGTCGCGCTCCGGCTTCAGCGCGGCGGACAGCTTCGCCAGGTCGTAGCGCGCCAGCTCCGGGTCCAGCAGGTCGACCGCGATGCCCTTCTTCACATAGGCTGGGAAGTACTCGGCATAGCCCTGCGCCATCTCGGCATGGGTGGCGCGGGTCGGCCGGCCGTAAACGAAGGACAGCGCCTCGTGCCGCAGCAGGTCGAGCAGCAGACGGGCGCTGACCTGGCTGTAGTTCGGCTCGGTCTCGATCAGCGTGCGGGCGGCCATGATCGGCGCCAGGGCCAGTTCGGCCTCGCTGATGCCGTCATAGAGGTTGCGCCGGGTCTCGGCCAGCACAGGCCCGGCGGCGACATCGTCCAGGCCGGCGCAGGCCTCCTCGACCAGCCGGACCAGCCGCGCCTGGTCGAGCGGCGCGCGGCTGCCGTCGGCCGCGGTGACATGCAGCGCCGGCGCCACCGGGGACGCCTCGACCTTGGCCGCGGCGGCGGCGCGCTCGCGCGACCGCTCGTCGCGATACAGCACATAGGCGCGGGCGACCTTGTGGTGCTCGCCGCGCATCAGGGCCAGCTCGACCTGGTCCTGCACCTCCTCGATGTGGAAGGTGCGGCCGTGATCGGCCCGGCGGGTCAGGGCGCCGACGATCTGGACGGTCAGCCCCTCGACGATGTCGTGCACCCGGCGCGAAGCGGCGGCGCCGGCGCCCTCGACCGCCAGGAAGGCCTTGGTCAGCGCCACCGAGATCTTGGATTCGTCGAAGGCGGTGACGGCGCCGTTGCGGCGGATCACCTGATAGGCCGGCTCGGCCGATGCGCGCGGCGCGGCCGGGATGGCGGGTGCGCCGGCGAGGACGCGGTCGGATTCCTGGATGGCTGACATCGGCAAACCCCATGATCGTATTGGGGCTTGGGCCGAAGATGCGGAGTCGACGACGCGCCGGCAGGCCGGCGCATTTCGCTCATCGCACCGTCGGGACACCCCGCCCGAGGACGCACTACGCGATCACGGACCGGTCTCCTGGCTCGCGGGTCGCCATCGGATCGTCCGACCTTCCCAGCGGTTGCCCGCCAGTGGCCCGAACGACGAACCGACTCGCCGCTTACAGTTGCGGGGGCAGCTCCGGCCTTGCCGACGAGCGGCGCACCGGATTCCCTTGGTTGCCCGTGATGTCTAGATATAGACGTCCTTCCGCTGGTTTCCGTCAATACCTAGTTGGGGTCGCCGCAAACTTCGCAATCCAAGTGCGTTTTGGACTCGCCGCCTGAAATCTCGGACTCTGCCCCAGCATGATCGAAGCCCTCTACCCCTCCCCGCCCTGGCGGTTGCGCGGCACGGTGCGGGCGGCGCTGTGGCGGGTGCCCCGGACGGACCTGCCGGGGCCGCTGCCGGACGGGGCACGGCCGCTGGGCTGGGGCCGGAGTGCGCTGCTGGCGACGGTGCAGGCGACATGGGAGCCGGGCGGCGACCTGGCCTATGCCGAGCTGGTGGTGGCGGTGCCGGTGCGGCTGGGCCAGCGGATCGGGCTCGCGATCACCGCCGCCTGGGTCGACAGCGCGGCGTCGCTGGCCGGCGGCCGGGCGCTGTGGGCGATCCCGAAGCGGCTGGGCCGGTTCGAGATGGCGGCGGGGCGGACAGAACTGACCGACGCGCAGGGACCGGTCGCCGGCTTCACCGACCGGCCGGGACGCGCCCTGCCCCTGCGGCTGCCGGTCCCGCTCCGGATGCTGCAGCCGGATGGGACCGGTGTCCGGACCACGCGCGCCGCCGCAACCGGCCGGCCGCGCCTCGGCGGCCTTGGCTGGGAGTTTCCGCCGGACGGGCCACTGGCCCTGCTGGCCGGCAAGCGGCCGCTCCTCACCCTCACGCTGGCAGACGCCGAGGCACGGTTCGGGCTGTGACCGGCCGGCCCGCGCCGTCGGCGCAATCCGGCTGTGGCGGCTCGACCCAGAAGGGCAGGTCGGCCAGCTCGCGCGGGGTCATGGCCAGCAGCGCCTCGGCGCCGTCGGGCTGGCGCCGGCGGTCCCGGCGCCGGGAGAAGAGCATCATCGCAGCCTCCTCGGCAGATCTTCTCCAACAGATAGGCCCGCCGGCCGGCGGTCGGGATGGACAGTGTCTCTCCAAGGAAGGAGAAAATCTCCATAGGCCGGCGGTCGCATCCTCCGGCCACCATGCTCCGCCCGGGCGGAATCAGAGAGGACTGGAAACCTTTCGGCGTGGCAGGGGTTGTCACAGGATTGTCATCCCGGAGGCGAGATCCGGGCACGCAAGAAGTACAGTCATATCCAGGCCGCATTTTGCACAGGGGGAATGCGATGCTCGGTCCGGTGACGCGCACGCCGTCCACGCAGTGGCGGACGAACCACCCGAACGGTCTCAACTTCGGCCTCTCGGTCGATCGCGCCCGGCAGCAGCCGCCGGTGCAGCCGGTCAGGGCGCCGACGCAGGCTGACCCGGCCCAGGCCGATCCTGCCGCCGGTGCGCTGCCCGCCCCGTTCCAGCCCGGCGCCAAGCCGCTCGGCGTCGCCGAGTTCCCGGTCGAGCAGGGCTGGCCGTTCCGCATCTACATCCAGAAGGCGGGCCTTCCGCCCTGCGACAACGACGCGCTGCACGCCCAGCTGCCGGCGACGCCGAAGCTCGACCCCCTGCCCTTCGGCAACCGCCCGGCCGCGGCGCCCGACGCCGACCGCACGCTGCAGGCGGACGACATTGTCACCGTGCTCGACGAGACCCGTCTCGACTATCTGAGCCAGCAGCGGCAGCTGCTGGCCAAGGCGTCGGACGCCAAGCTGTCGCCCTATGAGCGGCAGCAGGCCAAGGACGACCTGGCGGCGGTGATCGGCCAGGAGATCGACTACGCCGCGACCGAGCAGAGCGCGCCGGATTTCGACGCGCTGGTGAAGCCGATCGCGATCCGGGCGCCCGACGACCCGGTGTTCCGCGAGGCGATCCAGGCCGCCAAGACGCAGAAGCAGAACGAGTGGACCGTCGACGACCGCACCACCGAGGGCGCTGCCGCGGTGCAGCAGCTGGGCGCCGACGGCAAATACGACGACGTCACCGCCCTGGTGAAGCAGCGGCTGATCGCCCAGGCCGACGCGACCGGCAAGGACAACCCGACGCCGCAGGCCCTGGTCGCGTCGATGACCCATCTCGCCGGCGTCTACAAGACCTATGGCGGCGGCGACACGAAGCAGTATCTGGCGGCGGTGCAGCGCGGCTTCAGCGAGGCGCACAAGGAGGTGTTCCTCGACCGGCCGGTCCGTGAGATCGAGGCGGCCTGGGGCAAGGGCGGCCAGGACGGCGCCAAGGCCGCGGCGGCGAAGATCGCCGAGCTGACCGACCCGACCCGGACCATGCCGATCCTGGGCGGCCAGGTGATGAACGACCCGCGCGTCGCCGCCATCCTGCGCGGCTGCGTCGACCAGGTCGCGCAATGGGGCACCGGGCCGAGCATCACAGATGCACGGAAGGTGGTGACCGACCTGGCTCAGGCCAGCCAGAACGCGGTCTATGCCGACGGCGACACGCCCGGCCAGGGCAAGCAGGCGGTCGACGCCCTGGGCGAGTACATGGTCGAGAAGATGCGCGGCGACCTCGCGGCCAAGCATCTCAGCCCGCTGCACATGATGAACCTGCCGGAGCTGCTGGCCGATGCCGGGGCGGAGGGCAACGTCACCCTGACCCTGGCGATGACCGTGCGGCTGGACGAGCTGGCCGGCCAGCAGAAGGAGCCGAAGCTCGACGGCACCGACCCCGGGCCGATGCGCGACGCCCTGCTGTGGGCCGCGACCAAGGGGCTGGAGAACTTCCAGGGCACCGTCAAGGCGCATCAGGACAAGACGCTGAAGGACGGCGAGTCCATCGGCGTGCCGCTGCAGACCTGGGGCGCCACCCTGTCGCCCGAGGAGCAGGCGGCGACGATCCAGAAGCTGCTGAAGGACAACCCCGACCTGGCGAAGACGCTGGAGCAGGACGGGCAGCGCACCAATTGGCTGAACGAGCGTTCGGACAGCATCACCCGCGCGCTCGGCCTGTATGGCGGGGAGCTGAAGGGCATCGACGGCTACGAGAGCGGCAAGGTCAAGAACTACACCGTGCCCGGGCCGATGCTGCCGCCGACCGACGCCAAGACGCTGCTGGCCGCGGCGCCGCGCGAGCCCAAGCACACCAACGCCACCTGGTTCGAGCGCTCGAACCGGCTGCTGCTGACCTTCGGCCTGCAGGAGCAGGTCAAGCGGTCGATGAGCCCGGACGACTACAGGAAGCTGATGGCCGGCCAGGCCGACCAGCTGTCGCCGTCGGGTCAGCGCCTGCTCAAGGCCTCGAACGCCATCGGCCGGACCTCGGCCGGCCTCAGCTCGTACCTGTTCGCCCGGAACGCGGCGGAATGCCTGTCCGGCGCCCTCGGCAGCACCGCCTTCGTCGACAAGCTGGTCGATGCCGTCTACGTCCCGGTGCATGGCGCCATGGCGATGTCGGCGGCGGCCACGGCGACGATCTCTCCAAGCATGCGGGAGAAGATCTTCGGCACCGACCCGGCCAGCGGCCGGCCGAACACGCCGTTCAACAAGGCGTACAACAACGCGGTCGGGCGGATCGACAATATGGCGGCGAGCGCCACCACCAAGAGCGTGCTGAAGGGCATCGCCGGCGCCGTGCTGCGCGATCTCGGCGACGCCTATTACGTGTTCGCCGACACGGTCAACGTGTTCGGCTATATGGGCAAGCCGAATACCGGCTGGGTGCACAGCGTCGGCTATGCCTTCAGCGTCGCCGGCGACCTCGCCTTCCTGTCGGCGCCGGGCTTCCAGATCATCGGCGCGGAGACTGCCGCGGCTGCCGGCGGCGCCGGGTCCGGCGGGCTGCTCGGCTTCCTGGCCAGCCGCGGCGTCGCCTTCTGGACCGGCGTGGGCGCGGCGCTGATGGTGATCGCCTCCGGCATCAACTACTTCGCCAGCATGGCCGACAAGGCGCATGAGTTCGACGATGCCGATGCGGATTTCCTGAAGGCGATGGGCGTCAACGGCCCGGTCGCCGACAAGCTGGGCCTGCACACCCTGGCCCAGAGCGCGGACCAGGGCAGCGCCGGCCCGACCCTGATGGCCGCCTTCTGGAACCTCGGCTACACGTCAAAGGACATGGTCGAGGTGATGAACTCCTGGACGCCGGAGCAGGCGGACAAGGTCGCCACCTACATCAAGTATTACGACCGCCACCCGGCCGAGGACGTGACCTCGGCGGTGCTGGACTGGATGCCGAAGAACGGCATCCCGCTGCCGCGCTACCGCACCGAGGATGTCGGCCGGTTGAGCAGCCTGGGGGTCAAGGAGGAGGTGGCGAACCAGCTCGGCGCCACCAGCTGGGCGACGCCCGACCCCAAGCGCATCACCGCCGGGCAGATGCTGGACCAGGCCTTCACCTATCTCGGCTACACCCAGGAGCAGCGGGTGCAGGTGATGAACTCCTGGTCGGGGGAGGAGGCGCGGCAGGTCGCCGACCTGGCCAAGTCCTACCGCACCGATGCCGCGACCAAGCCCGACGCGCTGTTCCTCGACTTCGCCAAGAGCCACGGGCTGCCACTGCCGCAGTACAACAGCCCGGACGCCAGGCGCCTGACCGATTTCGGGGTGCGCCCGGACCTCGCCGGGCTGATCGCCACCAGCGTCACCAACCCGGTGGAGAACGGCGACGCCAACCCGGTGACGGCGCTGACCGCGACCTTCGCCAAGCTGGGCTATTCGCAGCAGGACATGGTCTCAGTGATCAACTCCTGGTCGCCGGAGCAGGCCGGGGCGGTCGCCGACAGCCTGCTGGAGATCGCCGGCGAGGCCAAAGCCGGCCAGATGCCGAAGGACATCCCGGGCGAGCTGGTGAAGTGGCTGCAGTCGCGCAGCGTCACCCTGCGGCCCTATGACGAGGCCAATGTGAAATATCTCACCGGCGCCGGGGTGAAGCGGGAGGTGGCGCTGCTGGTGGCCCGAGACCCGGCCAACACGCCGAAGCAGCCGGCGGGGTCGGAGCCGGCGATCCTCAAGGCGCTGCAGTCCCTCGGCAACAGCCGGGAACAGGCGATCGCGGTGATGAATGGCTGGACCCCGGCCCAGGCGAACCGGGTCGCCACCCTGCTCGACCAGACCTCGATCAACGCGCCGGAGCAGGACATCCCGAGGCAACAACTGCTCGACCTGGAGGAGCATAGCGGGGTGCCGATGCATCCGAAATAGGGGCCGGCGGCGCCGGCCTCTGCCCTTCGGCGTCTACCCCGCCAGTGCCTCGTCCAGCTTGTCGAAGGTGCCGGTCCAGCCCTCGGTCATCGAGTCGATCATGCCGGCGAAGGCCTGCCGCTCCTCTTCGCTCGCGTCGAGCGGCGTCCAGACCAGGCGCAGCCGGGTGCCCGATCCTTCCTCCGCGAAGGTCGCGGTCGACAGGATCTCCAACGGCCAGGGCCCTTCGAAGGGCCAGGTCACGGTGTTGGCCTGCTCGTCGGCGAAGGAATGCACCCAGACTAGGCGCGACGGCTCGACCACCTCGCGATAGACGAACTTCGCCCACATCCGGCCGCCGCCGGGCTGGTCCATGCGGGCGTGCATGATCCCGCCCGGCCGCAGATCGAGGATCTTGACGGTGGTGGTGACGCCCTTCGGGCCGAACCATTGCGACATCCGCTCGGCGCTCGTCCAGTGCTGCCAGACCCGGTTGAGCGGCGCCTTGAACAGGCGGGTGATGACGAATTCGGTGTCGGCGGTGGCGGTTCTCATGATCGATCGTCCTTCTGCGGTTCGGGCTTGGGGTCGGCTTCGAGCAACTCCTCGAGACGGTCGAAGCTGTCGTTCCAGAGGGTCCGGAAGTGATCGAACCACTCGACCGTCTCTTTCAGCGCCTGGTGGTTGAGGCGTCGCGGCCGCGACTGGGCGGCCTGGCCGCGCTCGATCAGCCCCGCCCCCTCCAGCACCTTTAGATGCTTGGAGATGGCGGGCTGGCTGATCCGGAACGGGGCCTGCAGCTCCGACACCGTGGCCTCGCCCCGGGACAGGCGGAGCAGGATCGCGCGCCTTGTGGGATCGGCGAGCGCGGCGAATTTGAGGGTGAGCGAGTCTTCCAAAACCATATAGTTATATAACCAACAAGATATCTAAGAGTCAACACCCTGCTCTCGCCCGGCCGCGGGGCGCTGGACAGCCCGCCCCGGTCCGATCAAGAAGAGGCATGGCCTCGCCCTTCCCGATTCCGCTGAACGCGCTCCGTGCCATCGCGGTGGTGGCGCGCGGCGGCTCGCTGTCGACCGCGGCGAAGGAGCTGGGGGTGACGCCGGGCGCGGTCAGCCAGCACATCCGCCGGGCCGAGGCGCGGCTGGGCGTGATGCTGTTCGAGCGCACCCCGACCGGGCTGGTGCCGACCGCGGAGCTGTGGCGGATCCGGCCGATGCTGGACGCCGGCTTCCGTATGCTGGCCGACGCGATGGCCGCGCTGGCGGTCGAGCGCGCCGGCATCCTGACGGTCACCACCGGCAGCGCCTTCGCCGCGCGCTGGCTGGTGCCGCGGCTGTCGCGCTTCACCGGCGCCCATCCGGAGATCGAGCTGCGCTTCGTCGCCACCGCCGACGTGCTGGACCTGGCGCTCGGCGACATCGACTGCGCCATCCGCATGGGCCGCGGCGGCTGGACCGGGGCGCTGGCCGAGAAGCTGATCCCGCAGACCGTGTTCCCGGTCTGCGCCCCGGCGCTGGCGTCACGGCTGAAGCGCCCGGCCGACCTGGCGACGGTGCCGGTGATCCGCGACGAGGGCTCGCTGATCTCCTGGGCCGAATGGTTCGCCGCCGCCGGGGTGGCGTCGCCGCCGCGCCTGTCGGGCCCGTCCTACACCGACCCGATCCCGGCGATCGAGGCGGCGGTGGCCGGCCAGGGCGTGTTCATGGCCTGGCAGTTGATCGCCGCCGACGCGCTGGCCGATGGCCGGCTGGTCCGCCCCTTCCCGATCGCGGCGCCGACCGAGATCGCCTATTGGTTCGTCACCACCGAATCCCGGTCGCGGCAGCGCAAGGTGCGGCTGTTCCGCGCCTGGCTGGACGCCGAGCTGACCTCCAAGCGGGCGCGCCCGGTGTCGGGGGTGTGGAGCTGAAACCCGTCCGCCTCAGCGTGCCGGCCAGCGGATCCGGTCGGCCGGCAGGGCCGGGCCCCAGCGATGGACGCCGACCAGCCGGAAGCGCACCGCATCGGCCAAGCCGAGATGGGTCAGGATCAGGGCGACGATCGACAGCCACATCTCCGTGCCCTGCAGCCCAGGCTCTTCCCCGCGGCTGAAGGCGAAGCCGCGGCCCGGCTGGTAGTGCCGGAGCGCGGCGGCGAGGAGCTGGCGCAGCGCTTCCGTGATCTCCGCCGCGCGATAGTTGGTCTGGCGGGCGCAGAGCATCAGCGGATGCACCACGTCGAGCACGTTGCAGGCGTTGAAGCCGGTGGGCTCGAACCCGCCATGGCGGCGCAGATGGGCCAGGACGGAATCGATCGCACGCTCCGGCCAGGGCAGCGGCAGGCCGAACTGGGCGTAGGTGCCGCGCGTCAGCCGGTAGAAGCCGTTCACCGGCTGCAGCCAGTCGTCGCCGACCGGGCCGCTCCACAGGCCGGTGGTGGCGCTGGCCCGCGTGGTCAGCCAGCCGATCAGCGTGGTGAGCTGACCCGGATCGCCGAAGTCGCGGGCGTTGAGATAGTACGCCGTGCCCAGCGCATCGACCCAGGCGCCGGAGGACCAGCCGCGCTCGGCCCAGGGCAGGCCGTCGAGCGCCCGCTGCAGCGCCGCGGGGTCGAGCCGCGAGGCCCAGGCGACCGGGTGGCGGAAGGCGGCGCCGAGGCATTCCAGCGCATAGCCGACGCAGAGGATGTTGTAGAGGTTGTCGCCGCCGGGATCGGCCGGCGGGTCGCGGCGCACCGCATCCGGCGTGTCCGGGTTGAAGCACAGCCCGGTGTCCGGATCCTGCAGCGCCTGCAGGCGGGCGATCCAGTCCTCGCGGCCGAAGGGCGGCGGCACGGCACCGAACATCGCCGCAATCTGGATCGCGTCGCAATCGGCACGGAACGGTGCCCGCCCGGCGTTGCGCGGATCCTGGTACCAGCAGGCCTGGCCGGGCGGCGCCACATGCGCGGCGAGGATCGCCGGCCACTCCTCCGCGATCCGCGCGTCGAACGCCTTGACCTCGGCCAGCAGCGCATCGGCCGGAGGCGCGCCGCGCGGCCGGCGCCGGTCGCGGATCACCCGTGCGGGGTTGCCGCCGACCAGCGCGTAATCCGGCACGTCGCGGGTGACCACCGCGCCGGCGGCGACGATGCAATGGCTGCCGATCCGCACCCCGTCGGTGACCACGGCATTGGCGCCGATCCAGACGTCGTCGCCGATCTCGATACCCTTGGTCGACACGCCCTGCTGCGCGATCGGCGTTTCCGGGTCGTCCGAGACATGGTCGAAGCCAGCGATCATGGCGCCGGCGGCAATCCGCACCCAGGAGCCCATGCGGACCTGGCCGATCACCGAGGCGTGCAGGTTGACCGAGCAATGGTCGCCGGCGGTCAACTGGCCGTGCAGGCGCACCCCGGCGGCGACGACACAGCCGTCGCCCAGCGTCAGGCTGTCGGGGAAGATATAGGCCTGGGGCGACAGGTAGCAGGCCTCGCCGAGCCGGAGCGGCAGGCGCCGCGCCAGCTCGGCGACGAAGGCCGCCTGGGCCCGGCGCTGCTCCTCCGTGGCCTGGCTCTCGAAACGCCAGGGATGGGAGTCGAACTCCTCCACCGGGCGGGCATCTGGGACCGACATCGGATCGAGCCTCTCAGAGCATGGCGCGGGCGTCGGCGATCAGCTGTGCGGCGCCGTCGGTGATCGAGGCGGTGCCGAAGGCGACCGTGTCCGCCACCCGCTTCAGCACCCGGCCGAACTGCTGCGACCCCTTGGGCGGCGGCGGCGGATAGGGGCCGACCTTGTCGGCGATGAAGTTGACGTAGTCGACCGTGGCACGCTCCACCGGCTTGAGCGTCGGCAGGATCAGCTCGCGCGTCGCCGGGGCCATCGGCACGCCGCGCTCCACCCCCAGCACCTTGGCGGCCTCGGGGTCGCTGAGGAAGAAGGCGATGAAGCCGGCCGCCGCCTCCGGCGCCTTGCACCGGGCATAGATCGACCAGCACGAGGCCGGCCGGTAGAACTGCCCCGGCTTCGCCCCGGGGCCGCCGTTCGGATACATGGTCAGGGCCAGCGGCGCGGTGGTGGCGGACTGCATGCCGACGATCTGGTTGGAGAAGGCGAGGCTGGTCGCCGCCCTGCCCTGGATCAGCGGCATCTGGGTGATGGTCGAATCCGGGCTGAGCGCCGCGATGTCGGCCGGCACGCAGCTGCCGCGCGTGCGCATCTTGTCCCAGTAGCTGAACCACTCGGCGGCGTGGTCCTGGTTGAAGCCGAGCGCCCGGTCGGCGGTGAACAGGTCGGCGCCACGCTGCCGCAGCCAGACCTGGAAGGCGAAGCCGTAGCCGCTGGCGTCGCAGGAGCCCCAGTACTGGTCGCGGCCCGCCGCCTTGGTCAGCTCGGCCATCCGGTCGGCATAGTCGTCCCAGCTGGTCTTGTCGTCGGGCGGGGCGATGCCGGCCGCCTTGAACACGGCGGTGTCGTACATCAGGGCGAAGGAGTTCAGGCCGTGCGGGATAGCCCAGACCTTGCCGTCGAGGGCGCAGAGATCGAGCAGGTCGCGGCCGATTCCGGCGGTGTCGATCGGCTGCGGCATGAAATCGTCGAGCGGCAGCGTGGCGCCGCGCTGGACGAAATCGGCGAAGCTGCCGGGCTCGAGCTGGAAGATGTCCGGGGCGCTGCGCCCGACCAGCTGGGTGGCGAGCTTGGGGAAGTATTCGGCATTGCTGACCTCGCCCACCAGCTCGGCGCCCTGCGCCTTGGCCTGGTACAGCTTCAGCACCTCGAGCGTGCGGCGGGTGCGGTCGTCATTGCCCCACCAGACGACGCGCAGCCGCGCCGAGTCGGCCCGCAGGGCGGCCGGCAGCGCCGCCGCCCCCGCCACGCCCAACGCCCCGGCCAATACGGATCTGCGCCCGATCGCAGCCGACATCGCACCCTCCCCTGCCTGGTTGCCGATGATCCGGACGGGTTGGTCCCCGCCCGAGAAGTAACCAATTGGTTACAAGTGAACCGGGGAATGCGCCCGCTGTCAATTCGCAATGCACCCGGACCGGCCGATCGCACCCCTTGGCCCGCACCGCGATTCCGGGGCATCGTCGTGGCATGATCCAGGATTCCGAGACCGCGCGGTGAGCCGCAGCCGCAGCCTGCCGCCGGCGCCCGAGGACGGGCGGCCGCGCATGGCCGACATCGCCCGCATCGCCGGCGTGTCGGTGGCGACGGTCAGCCGGGCCCTGGCCGGGTCGCCGCGGGTGACCGGCGAGACGCGGGAGCGGATCGAGGCGGCGGTGCGCGACACCGGCTATGTCGTCAACCGCATGGCCCGCAGCCTGCGCCTGCAGCAGGCGCGGCAGGTGTTCGTGATGGTGCCGAACATCGCCAACCCGTTCCACGCCTCGGTGCTGCTGGGGGCCGAGGAGGCGGCGGTGGCGGCCGGGTTCCACGTGCTGATCGGCAACACCGCCGGCGACCCGGCGCGGGCGGAGGAGCATGCCCGCCAGCTGCTGACCGGCGCGGTCGACGGCATGCTGCTGCTGGGCGGCCGGATGCCGGAGCCGCTGAAGGCCCCGGCGCTGCAGCAGCGCCTGGTGGCGGTGATCGAGCCGGTCGCCGCCCCGGGCGTGCCGGTGGTCGAGATCGACAACCGGGCCGGCGGGCGGGAGGCGACGCGCCACCTGATCGGGCTGGGTCACCGCCGCATCGGCCATATCGGCGGCACCGCCGCGACCACGGCGACGCCGAAGCGCTTCAACGGCTATGCCGACGCGCTGGCCGAGGCCGGCCTCGAGCTGCGGCCCGAGCTGGTGCGCTACGGCACCTTCTCGATCGCCACCGGGGCGGAGGAGATGGCGGAGCTGCTGGCGCTGTCCGAACCGCCGACCGCCGTGTTCTGCGGCAGCGACGAGATCGCCATGGGCGCGATCCGCACCATCAAGCAGGCGCGGCTGCGGGTGCCCGAGGACATCTCGATCGTCGGCTTCGACAACATCTATTTCGCCGCCGTCACCGACCCGCCGCTGACCACCATCGACCAGCCGAGCCGGCGGCTGGGCTTCGAGGCGATGCGCCTGCTGGCCGAAAGGCTGGAGGGAGTCGCCGGGCCGAAGCGCGGCGTCGAGGTGCCCTACCGCCTGATCGTCCGCGCCAGCACCGCCCCGCCGCCGCGGCGCTGAACACGGGACCACGGCACCGGCATCGGGCCGACCTCATCCGTTCATATGACGACAGGCCCGGGCCAGGAGGCGGATCATGGTCCGAACTCATGCCGGGGCCGCGCTCCCTGCCACCGGCGACACCGGCGCCTGCGGACCTCATCCGGCCGGCGCGGCGGCCATGACGAGCCGCACCGGAGTCCGAACGGCGCCGACACGGCCACATTGCGAAAGGATATTCAGATGGCGGTCATCGAGATCCAGTTTCGCGAGAAGGTGTTCTTCGACATCATCGCGGCGCAGGTTCTGCGCACCGATCCCCCCGCCGCCCTGTTCTCGCGTGCGCCGGCAGGCTCCTTCATCGATCGCATCGAGACCGGAGCGGTCAGATGGGCCCGCGACGACGAGGTCCTGTTCTCCGAGGGCGAAGTCGCCGTGCAGGTCCCCTTCTCGGTTCACCTGACCAGCTATGAGGCGGCCAAGACAGCTGGCTCTCTGCAGGTGCCACAGACCTTCCCGATTCCCTGTGCCGTCTGGCTGCGCATCGGCGGCGCTCCACCGGCCGGGCTGAGATGCTCGATCGCCCGGCTCGAGATCAATGGCGAGTTCATCCCCGTCATCACGCCGCCGCAGACGATATCGCTCGCCGGCCTCGGCATGCCGATCGAGACGATCACGCTGGCTGCCGGCGACGGCGTCGTCGCGGTCAGGCTCTTCACCCCGACCGGCGGGTGGCTGGTCGCACCCGCGGTGAACCGGCTGGGCGGGGCAGACTGGGGATTGTTCCTCGAAGGCCAGGTGTTCGCGGACCAGCTGGCGGAGGAGATGAATCATGCCGCCGACGGCGTGGTGCAGGGATCGAGCGATCCGATCGAGATCAGCTCGCGCGCCGTCGGGCACTGGGATGCCGCCTCGACCACGGCCTACGCCTCGGTCGATCTGGTGGCGGTGGACAGGTTGCCGGCCGACATCGACGTGCCGTTCACGGTCTATGCCGCAACGCGCCTCAATCTGAACGCCGTCCTGGATCGGATCGAGGTTCTCACCACGATCAGCTGGGCGGCCCACGACGTGATCACCACGGTGTCGGGGGGAGCGATCGAAGTCGTCGAGGACGAGGTCTCCGCAGCCATCCTGGAGAAGCTGAAGCCGCCGGCCGGCCAGGAGGAGGTCGAGCGCGGCGAGCGCCATATCGTGCTGCGCCAGAACCGTCCGATGCCGGAGCCGGTGACCAACCTCTTCCGGGCAACGCTCGATCACTACGCCTTGACCGGCGCCGGGGTGGAGGCGACCGGCGCCGTCACCGTCTATCCGCCGCCGGTCGCCCATTTCACGCTGGAGGAGGCGCACTGGACCAGCGAGGTCAATTGCAACACGCGCCGGCTGGAGACGAATTTCACGCCCCCGACCGTGCACATCTTCTGCGCCGACCGGTTCTACAGCCTGGCGTTTCGCGCCAACCCCACGGCCGATCCGGACAAGATCTGGGTGCCGCGCGTCAGCTGGTCGGGCTTCGGGGCGGGCAACCAGATCGCTCATGTCGTCTTCGACGTTCCGCTGCCGGGGGATGGAGGGCTGCGGCCGCCGGGCACCTGGGCCTCCGGCTTCATCGTCACGAATATGGGCGTGCGCTGGGTCGACCTCGGCGTCGTGCCCGTCCGGCCCGCGGCTCCGGCAGATCCGATCGCCGTCCAGGCCGAGATCATCAGCACCTGTATGGCGATCAGCGATCCCTGGGGCATGGGCATCCTCAATCTGGACTGGCTGGTCGATCCGCCGGATATCCTGCTGGGCAGGCCACCCTTGCGCGAATGGACGATCACGGCCGCAGCCCTGGCCGGCATCGACCGCGTGCAGTTGGTCGCGCGCGGCCCCGCCGGGGAGCGGCCGCTGGCCAACCCGCAGGTCAGGCGCGGCGAGATCTTCGCCCAGGTGGTGACCGACGCCGACGAAGTGCTGCAGCTGCGCAGCGGGGGCCGGACCACCTCCGCTCCCCCCGATGTGTTCCAGCGCTGGATCGTGCCCTGGAGGTCGGCGGCCATCGGCCGGGGCGGGGTCGAGCTGACGGAGGCCACGGACGTGGCCGTCGCCAGTCGCACCTGTCCGAACGATGAGCCCGACGACGACGCGTCCCTGCGCACGGCCGGCCGCGGTCGAGCCGTCATGGTGATGCATCGAGGGGAAGCCGTACTCGGCTTCGCCGGCCGCTTCCATTCGCTGACGGAGCTTCGGAGCCAGGCCAAATGACACGCCAACGCTGACGGCGGCGGCCGGCCTGAGGCGGAGTCGATCCGCCTCATCGTCCCGCCGCACGGCGTCCCTGCGGCGCGGCGAGGCGCCGGCGAGCGATCCGGAACCGGCGTTGCACGATTGCCACGGCCCTTCGCGGAGCCGCGAAGTCGGCCCTCCACTTGGCTTTCGCTGCTTTTCCTGCCGCCGGGTGTGATGGATCGATGACGGTTCAAGGTGCGACAATGCCGCTGCGCGCCATTTTGGCATACATTCAAGAACGTATGCCTCTGTATCGTCCGATCCTGGGACGAGATTCGAGACTGAAATCTTAGCGAAATTCGTGGAGTCAGGAATGACCAGACGCATCGTCTTCGCCGCGGGGGCAGCGGCGCTGCTGGCCGCGACGCCGGCCATGGCGCAGCAGGTGAGCGGCCTTTATGTCGGTGCCGGAGCGGGCGCCAACTTCCTCCAGGGCAACGGCCTGAACAAGGACGACTATGATGTCGGGCCGGCCGGCAACCTCTATGTCGGCTACGGCTTCGGCAACGGCTTCCGCACCGACCTGGAGGCCAGCATCCGGGAGAACAGCCACGACGGCAACAACCACCAGACCACCTACGGCCTGATGGCGAACGGCTATTACGACTTCGATTTCGGGTCGCCGTTCGTGCCCTATATCGGCGCCGGCGTCGGCCTGGCGCTGGTCAATGCCGATTTCAACCCGAGCGGCCCGGGCAACTACTTCAGCTCGACCAAGGCGCAGTTCGCCTATCAGGGCATCGCCGGCGTGGCCTACAACTTCGCGCCGAACATGGCCGCGACCGTCGAATACCGCTACCTCGGCAACACCGGGCCGGTGTTCAAGGACAACGGCGTCCGGATCAAGTCGGACGACGACAACAACCACACCGTCCTGCTCGGCCTGCGCTACACCTTCGGCGCCGAGGAAGCGCCGCCGCCTGTGGAGCAGGTCCAGCAGGTCACCCAGGCCCGCAGCTACCTGGTGTTCTTCGACTTCGACAGCTCGAAGCTGACGCCTGAGGCCAAGCAGATCGTGGGCTCGGCCGCCAGCGATGCGCTGCAGGGCAAGAGCACGCGGATCGACGTCACCGGCCACACCGACCGCTCGGGCTCGGACAAGTACAACCAGGCCTTGTCGGTGCGCCGCGCCGAGGCGGTCCGCCGCGAGCTGGTCTCCGACGGCGTCGCCGACAGCGAGATCGTGACCCGCGGCGTCGGCGAGGCCGATCCGCTGGTGCCGACCGCCGACGGCGTGCGCGAGCCGCAGAACCGGCGGGTCGAGATCGTCGTCAACTAAGATCGTTGTGAACCAAGGACGACCGGGAGGGGGCCTCGGCCCCCTTCCCTCTTTTCGTGCTACCGGTCGGACCAGACGGCGAGCTCGTAGCCGTCCGGATCCTGGAAATGGAAGCGCCGGCCGCCGGGGAAGCTGTAGATCGGCTTGACGACGCGGCCGCCCGCCTGCTCCAGCCGCTCCT
The DNA here is from genome assembly GCF_038440215.1 of Inquilinus sp. OTU3971. Classification (NCBI taxonomy): domain Bacteria; kingdom Pseudomonadati; phylum Pseudomonadota; class Alphaproteobacteria; order Rhodospirillales; family Rhodospirillaceae; genus Inquilinus; species Inquilinus sp. OTU3971. The sequence continues at coordinate 37,451 of NZ_JASATH010000029.1, forward strand.
GCACGGCGGCGAGGTCCTCGGCATAGAGGATCACCAGCGGGCCGCCGCCCTTGGCCGGACTGCCCTGGGCGAAGCCGCCCTTCAGCCGGCCGTCGTCGAACTCGCAATAGCTCGGGCCATAATCGGTGAAGCTCCAGCCGAAAGCGCGGCCGTAGAAGTCGCGCGACCGCGGAATGTCGGCGACGGCGAACTCGATGTAGTCGATGCGGCGATCGTTGCCGGGGCTGGCCATGGGCCTCCTCCTCTCTTTGGTTCGGTCGCGAGCGTGGCATGGCCGGCGCGGGCCGTCTTGAACGGAACGGCCAGTCAGGCGGCCGCGCGTTCGTCTTCTGCGCCGACGGTGAGCTGGCCGAGGATGGCGGCCGGGGTCAGGCCGGACAGGCGTCGCGCCTCACGCGTCAGATGCGCCTGGTCGGCGTAGCCGGCTGCGGCCGCCAGGGCCGACAGTCCCGGCTCCTCCCCGTCCGCCGCCAGCCGCAGGAAACGCTGGAAGCGCAGGATCCGGTCGAGCGTCTTGGGGCCGTAGCCGAAGGCCTCGTGGCAGCGCCGCCGGAGGCTGCGCTCGCTGATGCCGAGCCGGTCGCGCAGCGCCGCCAGCCCGGCCGCCTCCGCGCCGCGTCCGAGCCAGCGGAAGGCCAGCGTCATCTCCGGCGCCGGCGGGCCGATCTCCGGCGCCACACGGGCCAGCCCGGCCTCGAGCCGCGCCATCCGCTCCGCCATCGTCCGCGCCTCGCCGATGCGGTCGTCGAGGCCGCGCGCCCAGGGCCGGCCGAACTCCTGCAGGTCCAACTGCCGGCCGGTGATCTCCGACATCGGCAGGCCGAGCCAGCGCAGCGCGGCGCCGGGCCGGAAGCGGACGGCGACCACCGGATCGCCGGGCGGCAGCACGGGATGCGCCGCGGTCAGGTCCGGCCCGGCCACCATCAGCCGGTCGCCCACCCAGAGCAGATCGACGCAGCCATCCGGCACCACCGCAACCGGCAGGGCCGGCCCCTGCGGGATCACATGAACCCAGCGGCACAGCAGATGCGGCGCCAGCTCCGGCGCCGGCCGGGCCTCGCGATAGAGGCCGGCACGCTTGGCCAGGACCGGGTCGCCGGGCCGCATCCCCGTCCCTAATGCAGCTTCGCCGATTTGAGCACGCGGGCGCGGTCGGCCGAGCGGATGCTGACGTCGAACACGTCGCCCTCGCGGTCGAGCGTCAGCGGCACCTCGACCCCGGCCTCGCCCAGCGCCCAGACGGCGCGGAAGAAGCCGGCCAGGTCGGTGACCGCCTCGCCGTCCACCGCCAGCACGGCATCGCCCTCGCGCAGCTCCGCCCGCTTGGCCGGGCCGTTGCCGGCGAAGCCTACCACCACCACCCGGCCCTCATCCTCGGTCGCGAACAGGCCGAGCCAGGGGCGCGGCGGCTGGTCGGCGCGGCCGAGCGTGGCCAGGTCGTCGAAGATCGGCTGCAAGATGTCGATCGGCACCACCATGTTCAGCGGCAGCATCCGGCCACCCTCCGCCTGGTGCTGGATCTGCAGCGAGCCGATGCCGAGCAGGTCGCCGGCCGGGCCGATCACCGCGGTGCCGCCCCAATGCGGATGGGCCGGCGCGGTGAAGATGGCGTCGTCCAGCACGTATTCCCAATATCCCGCGAACTCCTGGCGGGCGACGATCCGCCCGGCCAGCGACCGGCGGCGGCCGCCGGCGCCGGCGATCACCACCTCGGTGCCGGGCTCGGCGTCGCGGGCGTAGCCGGGCCTGAGCGCGCGCACGCCGAGCGGCCCCAGCGCCTGGACCAGGCCAAAGCCGGTCGCCTGGTCGTAGCCCAGCACATGGCCGGGCACGACCCGGCCGTTGTTGGTGGTGAGCCAGACCTCCTCGGCCTCGGTGATCAGGTAGCCGATGGTCAGCACGATGCCGTCGTCGCGGATCACCACGCCGTTGCCGGACCGCTCGGTGCCCAGCGTGCCGGCGGTGAAGGCGTCGGGCGGGACGCGCGCGGTCAGGCCGACCACGGCGTCGAGCGCCCGGTCGAGGTCGAAGGCATAGTCGTCGGGGTCGGGCTGCGCCCGGACGGGCACTTCCCAGTCGTCCGGTCCGAGGGCCATCGCGGCCTCCATGGGTATCGGGCGGGATAGTCCCCCAATTGTCGACGCCATGCGGGGCCGGATGCAAGCCCCGAGACGGATCGGGCCGGACGCCGCGCTTGTGTCCTGCCGCCGATCCGGGACAGGCTGGCCCCCGAATTCGTGGGATCGGGGGATGCATGGCGAAGGGGGATGCGGCGGTGCTGGACCGGCGCGGCCGCAACCGGGCGCTGCTGGCCCGGCAGGGGTTGCTGCAGCGCTGGAAGGTGACCGCGGCCGAGGCGATCGAGCGGCTGGTCGGGATGCAGTCGCAATCCCCCACCGCCCCTTATGTCGGGCTGTGGAGCCGGGTCGAGCGCTTCGGGCTGGAGGACTTGGCCGGGCTGATCCGCGACCGCAAGGCGGTGCGCATCGCCCTGATGCGGTCGACCATCCACCTCGTCACCGCCCGCGACTGCCGGGCGCTGCGCCCGGTGCTGCAGGCGCTGCAGGAACGGCTGCTGATGACCGGCACGCCCTACGGCAAGCAGCTCGCCGGGCTGGATCTGGAGGCGGTGGTGGCGGCCGGACGCCGCCTGCTGGTCGACCAGCCGCGCACGGTCGAGGAGATGGGCCGGCTGCTGCAGAAGCAGTGGCCGGACCGGGACGCCAAGTCCCTGTCCTACGCCATGCGCAACCTGGCGCCCCTGGTGCAGGTGCCACCGCGCGGGCTTTGGGGCATCGGCGGGCTGCCGCTGTGCACCACGGCCGAGGCCTGGCTGCGGCAGCCGCTGGGCACCGACACGGCGCCGGAGCCGATGCTGCTGCGCTACCTGGCCGCCTTCGGCCCGGCCAGCGTGCAGGACATGCAGACCTGGTCGGGGCTGACCCGGCTGCAAAGCGCGGTCGACGCGCTGCGGCCGAAGCTGGTGACTTTCAGCGACGAGAACGGCCGCGAGCTGTTCGACCTGCCCGACGCGGCGCGCCCCGGCCCGGACGTGCCGGCGCCGCCGCGCTTCCTGCCGGAATACGACAACCTGCTGCTGTCCCACGCCGAGCGCGAGCATGTCATTGCCGAGAGATATCGCCCGCTGGTCTATGGCAACTTCATGCCGCCGGTGCTGCTGGTGGACGGCCGTGTCCAAGGCCGCTGGAAGGCGACCCAGGCGCGCGGCGCCGCGGTGCTGCGGATCGAAGCCTTCGAGCCGCTGTCGAAGCGGGAGGCCGCGGCGGTGACCGAGGAGGGCGCGCGGCTGCTGGAACTCGTCGCCGAGGGCGCCAAGAGCCGCGAGGTGCGGATCGAGGCGGTGGCGTAGGGTCGGGCTTTGCACCCAACGCCGGAATGCCCAGGCGTCGGCGGCCTGCCGGTGCCGAATACCGCCGGCAGCTTGCGGCGAAATCCGGCTGAGCCGGCAGCGGGCGAGCCGATGGCCCTGCCCGCCCCGTCTGGCATGCTGCTTGCGTCGTTTCGGAGCAGGAACGGCATCGGGACATTGGCCGCGAGAGCTGCGGACCGGACAGGCAGGGAGAGCATGGGATGGACGGTCTCGACCCTTCGGTCTTCGCCATCAGCCGGCCGGCGCTGCACGACTACGCGGCGGCGGCGCGGCCGGACATCATGGTCGAATGCTACCGCAGCGACGCCGGGCGGATGGAGTCGCGCGGCGCGCTGCATCGCCTGTCGCTGAACCGCACAGGCCATGGGCGCTATGCCTTCCGGATCGGCGACGGCCCGACGCGGCGGGTGGCGCGGCCGCCCTGGACGCTGGGGGTGCAGCCGGCTGGGCTGCCGCTGTTCGTCGACGGCGACGGCGCGGACTACATCTCGATCTTCCAGCCGCCTGCGGCCTATCGCCGGATCGGCCGCGAGATCGGCCCGGCCGAGTTCGAGGATGGCGAGATGCTGGTCGCCGCCGACCCGGTCACCATCCATGTCGCCCTCGCGCTGGCCGAGCTGGCGCGGCGGCCGGAGGCGGCCGACCCGCTGCTGGCGGAGCAGCTGGGCCTGTCCTTCGCCGCTTGCACCCTGCGCCTGCTGTCGCACCGCCCGGCGCTGCGGCCGGAGCGGCCCGACGCGCTGTCGCCGGACCGGCTGCGCCGGGTGCTGGAGCATGTCGAGGACGCGCTGGAGGATGGCGATCTGAGCCTGGCCGAGCTGGCCGCCATCGCCCGGCTCAGCCCGTTCCATTTCAGCCGCGCCTTCAAGGCCGCGACCGGCCGGGCGCCGCATCAGTTCGTGCTGGCGCGGCGGGTCGAGCGGGCCAAGGCGCTGCTGGCGCGGTCCGACCTCGCGCTGGCCGAGATCGCCTACCGCGCCGGCTTCGCCAGCCAGGCGCATTTCTCCACCGCCTTCCGCCGCGCCACTGGCACCACCCCGGCGCGCTACCGGGCGGAGGGGTAGCAAGTTCCGGCAACGAAAGCGCAGGATTGCGAAAGAAGGGCGGCGGCCGGCGGCGCCATGATCGGGGCGAGACCGTCCGGAGACCGCCATGCCCTTCGCCCAGGCCCATCCGATCACCGACATCTGCTTCCTGGTCGAGGATGTCGAGCGGGCGGCCGCCTTCTACATCGACAAGCTGGGCTTCAAGCTGCGCCGCCGCGCGCCGGGCTTCGCCGATTTCAAGGGCGCCGGGCTGACCCTGGCGCTGTGGGAGATCGGCCACATCGCCGAGCATACCGGCGTGTCCGGCCGGCGCGCGCCGCCGCAGGTACACAAGGCCTGCGCCGCGGCCGAGCTGCCCTCGCCGGCGGCGGTGGATGCGGTCTATCTCGAGCTCAGCACGCTCGGCGTGCCGTTCACCCGCCCGCCCGCCGACTATGCGTGGAATGCGCGCTGCGCCTATTTCACCGACCCGGACGACAATCTGTGGGAGATCTATGCCTGGCTCGACGGCGGCCCGGTGGGCGACGTCGAAGGCCCGGCCGCTTGACGGAGGACAGCATGACCGCCTTCGACCGCCGCACCGTCCTGGCCGGCATCGCCGCCTTCGGCGCCGGCATCGCGCTCAAGATCCCGGAGGGCCGGGCCGAGGCCGCCAAGGTCGTGATCAAATACGACTGGCTGATCAGCAACGGCCAGTTCGGCGACGTGGTGGCGCTGAAGCAGGGCCTGTTCCAGGCCGAGGGGCTGGAGGTCGAGTTCTCGCCCGGCGGCCCGAACTCCGCCACCGTGCCGCCGGTCGTCACCGGCCAGGCGGCGCTGGGCCAGTTCTCCGATTCCGCGCAGCTGCTGCTGGCCCGCGGGTCCGGCGTGCCGGTGAAGATCATCGCCTGCGGCTACCGCTCCGGCCCCTTCGCCTTCTACTCCCTGCCCAAAGCGCCGATCCGCAGCGTCAAGGACATGATCGGCAAGCGCATCGGCATCCAGCCGACCGCCCGCTTCGTGCTGGACGCGATCCTGGCGCAGAACAAGATCGACCCGTCGGAGATGGACATCACCAATATCGGCTTCGACATGACGCCGCTGATGGCCGGCCAGGTCGACGCCGTCACCGGCTGGATCACCAACACCAAGGCGCTGTCGGTGATCGGGCCGGACCGGATCGACCTGATGATGAAGGACACCGGCCTGCCCTCCTACTCCAATGTCTATTTCGCCACCGACCAGGCGCTGGCGGAGAATGCCAAGGTGCTGGCCAAGTTCCTGCGCGCCGTGGCCAGGGGCTGGGCCTGGACCCATGCGCATCCGAAGGATGCGGTGGACCTGACCGTCGACGCCTATCCGCAGCTGGACCGCGAGACCGAGCAGGCGACCGTCGGGCTGGTGCTTAAGCTGAGCTTCGACGCCAATACCAAGGCGAAGGGCTGGGGCTGGTTCGACCCGGCGGCGATCGCCGAGCAGGTGCGGATCTATGACTCGATCGGCCAGTTCCAGGGCAGCGCGCCGAAGCCGGAGGAGTGCTGGTCGAGCGCGATCCTGGAGATGACCGAAGCCGACCGGCCGAAGCTGGGGTGACCGGACGGGTGGAGAGCACCGCGATCCGCTGCCGGGGCCTCGCCATCGGCTATCCGGCGACCGGGCCCGGCGCCGGCGCGGTGCCGGTGCCGGTGCCGGTGCTGGACGGTGTCGACCTCGACGTGCCGCAGGGCGGCTTCCTGACCATCCTCGGCCCGTCGGGCTGCGGCAAGTCGACCCTGCTGCGGGTGGTGGCCGACCTGCTGGCGCCGCTGGACGGTGAGATCGCGGTGCTGGGCGGCCCGCCGCACGCGGCCCGGGCGCGCCGCGACATCGGCTTCGTGTTCCAGGACCCGACCCTGCTGCCCTGGCGCAGCGTGCGCGCCAATATCGAGCTGCCGCTGCAGGTCGGCCGCGGCCGGGCCGCCCGCCCCGACGGGCTGGCGACCGACGACCTGCTGGCCCTGCTCGGCCTCGGCGGGCTGGCGGAACGGATGCCGGACCAGCTGTCGGGCGGCCAGCGCCAGCGCGTGGCGATCGCCCGCGCCCTGCTGTCCCGGCCGCGCATCCTCTTGATGGACGAGCCCTTCGGCGCGCTCGACGAGATCACCCGCGACCGGCTGAACGACGAGCTGCTGGCGCTGTGGCGGCGCACCGGCACCACCGTGGTCTTCGTCACACACAGCATCGCCGAGGCGGTGTATCTGGGCCAGCAGGTGCTGGTGCTGGCCGCCCATCCCGGCCGGGTGCTGGAGATCGTCGACCTGCGGCCGCTGAAGGATGCCGAGGGCCGCTGCGACCGCGACGCGCCGGAGGTCACAACCGTCGCCTCCCATCTGCGCCGGCTGCTGGCGGCGGGATCTGGAGGCGCGGCATGATGGTGGAACCGGCTCTGGCTTCGGGAACCCCCTCCCCCTGCCCCCCTCCCGCAGGGGGAGGGGGGACTTGCTTTTTCTCGTCTCAAGCAGCTCTCAGCAGCACCCCATTTTTGTCCCCCCTCCCCTCGCGGGAGGGGGCTAGGGGGAGGGGGCTTGCTCAGCAAGAGCCGGAACCCCGGACATGACCCGCCCCTCCGACATCCTGTGGCCGGCGCTGGGAGTGCTGTCGATCCTGCTGGTCTGGCAGTTCGTGGTGCCGGCGCTGGGCGTGCCGGCCTACATCGTGCCGACCCCGGCCGCGGTGTTCGGCAAGCTCTGGACCGACCGGGCGCTGCTGCTGGCCAATGCCTGGCCGACGGCGCTGGAGGCGGTGCTGGGCTTCCTGCTGGGCAATGCCGTCGCGGTCCTGCTGGCGATCCTGTTCACCTACAGCCGGCCGGTCCGCGCCGCCTATTTCCCGATCGTGCTGTTCCTCAACACCATCCCGGTGCTGGCCCTGGCGCCGATCTTCATCCTGATGTTCGGGCTGGGCCTGCTGCCGAAGATCGTGATCGCGGCGGTGATCTGCTTCTTCCCGACCCTGATCGCCATGGTGCGCGGCCTGACCCTGGCGACCCCGAATGAGCACGAGCTGATGCGGGTGCTGTCGGCCAGCGGCTGGGAGACCTTCTGGCGGCTGCGCGCGCCGCGGTCGCTGCCGATGCTGTTCACGACGCTGCGCATCGCCGCCACCGGCAGCGTCATCGGCGCCATCGTCGGCGAATGGATCGGGTCGAATGCCGGCCTGGGCGCGCTGATCATCCAGGCCACTTTCAACTACCAGGCCGACCGCCTGTTCGCCGCCGTCTTCGTCGCCGCGGCGATGGGGTTGGTCGCCTTCGGCGCGGTGGTGCTGGTCGAGCGGCTGGGCTTCCGGCGCTGGGTGCGGTAGGGCCGCCCGATCCCTAAACGTCTGGCATTCTGGACCCCACCCCCCATGTCGTCGCATATGGCTTGACAGCCTGCTCCCGCAAACGCAAAGTTCACTTGATGGTTAACTATCAAGAGCCCGCTCTCGACCGCACCTTCGCCGCCCTGGCCGACCCGACCCGCCGGGCGCTGATCGCCCGGCTGGGCGAGGAGCACGATGTCTCGGTCAGCGAGCTGGCCCGGCCCTTCACCATGTCGCTGCCGGCGGTGATGAAGCATCTCGACGTGCTGTCCGACGCCGGGCTGATCACGCGGACCAAGACCGGGCGCACCGTGACCTGCCGCCTGTCCGCGGCACCGATGGAGCAGGCGATGGACTGGCTGGCCCGCTACCAGCGCTTCTGGTCCGAACAGCTCGACCGCCTGGCCGCCTTCGTCGAGGAGGACTCGTGCTCACCAAGCCCAGCCTCAGCATCCGGCGCCGCCTCGCCGCCCCTCCCGCCAAGGTCTACGGGGCCTGGATCGAGCCGGAAAAAATGATGCGCTGGTTCGGGCCGGCGGGCGCCGAGACCATCAGCGCCGAGGCCGACCCGCGCACCGGCGGCCGCTATCACGTCGCCTTCTCCACCCCGGACGGCGAGCGCCATGACGTCGCCGGCGTGTACAAGGAGGTGATGCCGAACGAGAAGCTGGTGTTCAGCTGGGCCTGGCGGACCATGCCGGAGCGGGAGTCGCAGGTGACGCTGACCTTCCGGCCGGACGGGGACGGCACCGTGCTGATCCTGACCCATGAGCAGTTCTTCGACGAGCCGGCCCGCGACCGCCACCATGAGGGCTGGAGCGGCTGCCTCGACCGGCTGGAGCGCTATCTTCTCGAGGAAGCCGTCGCCTGAGAGAGGTGCCATGCCCGCCGAGAGTGTCGGAATCCTGATGTACAAGCGCGTGGACGGACAGAGGTTCGTCCTGCTGGTGCATCCGGGCGGGCCGTTCTGGCGCGGCAAGGACCTGGGCGCCTGGTCGATCCCGAAGGGCGAGCCGGAGCCCGGCGAGGACTTCGAGGCCACGGCAAGGCGCGAATTCGCCGAGGAACTGGGCACGGCGCCCGAGGGGCCGCTGCTGCCGCTCGGCCGGATCCGCCAGCGCGGCGGCAAGGCGGTCACCGCCTTCGCCGTCACCGGCGACCTCGACGTCAGCGGGATCCGCAGCAGCGAGTTCCAGCTGGAATGGCCGCCGAAGAGCGGCCGGATCCAGTCCTTCCCGGAGGTCGACCGGGCCGAATGGTTCGACCTGCCGACCGCCCGCCACAAGATCCTGGAAGGCCAGCGCCCCCTGCTGGATCGGCTTGAGGAGATCCTGGCCGAGGCGTAGGTTGGGTTCGCCCTGGCGAACCCAACATCCATCCGGCATCTCACTGTTGGGTTCGCTTTCGCGAACCCAATCTACGCTGCGCTCAGACGCCCACCGTGTCGTCGCCGCCACCGCCGAAATCGTCGCCGCCGAAATCCTGGCTGCCGTCGTCCTGATAGTCGGCGTCCTGGACACCCTGGTCGTCCGCAGGCACGGCGTCGGCGTCGCGCAGGTCGGGGTTGTCGGCGCCGGGGGCGGCGTCACCGTAGTAGTTGTTGACCACCGTCTCGGTCAGGCCGGGGGCCGCGCCGCCGAAGCCGCCGAGCCCGCCATGGCCCATCCCGAACAGGGATTCGATGCCCTGGAACAGCAGCGCGCCGCCGGCGACACCAGCCGCGGTGGCAGCGGCGCTGCGCAGGAAGGACGGGCCGGAGGACTGGGCAAAGGGCCCGCCGCCGCCCCAGGGGCCAGGCTGAGCCTGGGCATAGTTCGGCGGTGCCTGGGTATAGGCTTGCGGCTGCGGCTGCGGCGCCGGCTGCGGGCGCGAGGGCGCGGCGCTGCCGAAGATGGCGCCGAGGAAGCTGCCGCCGCCGGCGCTGCGCTGCGGCTGGGCCTGGCGCTCCAGCTCGGCGATCCGGGACTGGGCCTGGTGCAGGGCGTAGTCCTGGATCAGCACCGTCTGGGCCAGCAGATAGGGCGCGTCGGGCAGGTCGCGGACCAGGTCCCGGATCATCGCCACGGCCTCCTCGTCCTTTTCGGCCGGCGGGGCCTGCTTGAGCCGGGCGACCAGGTTGGTCAGCAGCTCGCGTTCCTGGGGTGTCATCGCAACTCTCCGGTCGGGCCCGCTGCCGCGGGCATCCCCCCTTCCGCCGCTGATATGGGCGCAGTCCGAAGCGAAGCAATCGACCGCGCGGCGGAGTGTCGCGCTCTCCGCTCAGGAATGCGGCTGATAGCCGTCGGTCAGGGTCTTCAGGAAGGCGACAACGTCGTCGATCTCGGCATCGGTCAGGGCCGGCGCGTCGCCGAGATGCCGGTCGAAGGGCGGGTCGCGGTTGATGTTCGCCCAATACTGCGGCGGCAGGTCGTCGTAAAGCCGCACGCTGCCGTCCGGGTTGCGCGGATACCAGCGGCCGGGATCGGTCTCCCGGGTCACATAGAACGCCACGGCGTCGCGCAGGCTGTGGAACACGCCGTTGTGGAAGAAGGTCTGGCGCAGCGCCACGTTGCGCAGGCTGGGGGTGCGGAACAGGCCGCAATATTCCGGATGATCCTTCAGGTCGGTGCGCTGCGGCCCGCAGACGCCGAGATCGACATAGGCCGGGTCGGCATTGGCCGGGATCTGCATGTTCCGGGGCAAGGCGATGGCGATCTGGCCGTAGTCGCTGAACTGCGGCGGGGTGCCGTCATTGCCGCGCTGGCTGATATGGCATTCGGCGCAGTTGCCCTTGGCCGGGTCGTTGAACAGGTCGAGGCCGCGTGCCTCCTGCGGCGTCAGCGTCGCCTGCCCGGCCAGCCAAGCGTCGTATTTGCTGGTGTAGGGGTAGAAGCTGGCGGCGTCCTGCTCATAGACCTCGAAGGCCTTGAGGATGCCGGCATACACCGCCTTGCGGTCCTGCAGCACGTCGTCGCCGTAGATCCGGCGCAGCGCGCCGCCATAGCCGGCGGCGAGCGCCTTGGTGACGACCTCGTCGGGGCCGGCACTGCCCATCTCGAAATCGGAGAGCAGCGGGATCGCCGCCTGGTCGGCGCCGCGGTCGACCCGCCCGTCCCAGGTGAGGCCGCCGGTCGGGCCGTTGTCGACGCTCTCGTCCGAATCATCCTCCGAGTCGAAGAAATGCTCGGTGAAGGGCGGCACGGCCTGGAGATAGGTCAGCGACGGCACCGCCCGGACTCCGGGCTTGCCCATGTCGGCCCCGCCCATCTGCACCGACAGTGCGTTCGGCGGGCCGAAGCCCTGCCGCGGGTCGTGGCAGGAACTGCAGGAGAGCTTGCCCGAGGCCGAGAGCGACGGGTCGACGAACATGGCGCGGCCCAGCGCGGTCAGCGCCTCCGCCTGGCGGCGCACCTCGGCCCGCGGTAGGCCGCCCTCCGGGTGAGAGCCGGCGGTGGCGGCGGAGACGGTCAGAACCATCGCGGCCAGACCGCCCCCCATCGCCCACCAGCGACCCGTTCGCAACGCCATTCCGGCCACCCGTGATCTGCGTGACGCGACGCCGGACCCGGCCCGCAGCCCCTCTCTATGCCGAAAAAATTTCACTTGAGCGACAGCCCGCTTCGCGCGAGTGCTGGCGCGCGGAAGGGGAACAAGCCACCGGGCATTGCACCGGGAGCCAGAGAGAAGCCGCATGCACAAACTGATCGCCACCGCCCTCGCGGCCGGCGCCGCCGGGCTGATCGCGCCGCCATTGCTGGCCGCGGATGCGCCGGGCAGCGCCGACACCGCCCGGACCAAGGCGCTGCGCGCCATCGACACGGTCGTCGTGATCTATGCCGAGAACCGCAGCTTCGACAACCTGTACGGCGCCTTCCCGGGCGCCGACGGGCTGGCGAACGCCTCGGACACCGCGAAGACCCAGCTCGACCGCGACGGCACGCCCTTGAAGGAGCTGCCGCCGGTCTGGGGCGGTCTGACCGCCAAGGGCGTGACCCCGCCGGTGACCCAGGCCCAGACCGAGCATCTGCCCAACGCCCCCTTCGCCATGGACGACCCGCAGGGCCTCAATGTCTCGCTCGGCACCATCACCCACGATCTGTGGCACCGCTTCTATCAGAACCAGATGCAGATCGATGGTGGCAGGAACGACAAGTTCGTCGCCTGGGCCGATGCCGGGGCCGAGGTGATGGGCCATCTCGACGGCTCGAAGATGGCGATGTGGACGATCGCCCAGCAGTACACGCTGGCCGACCACTTCTTCATGGGCGCCTTCGGCGGCTCGTTCATGAACCACATCTGGCTGGCCTGTGCCTGCGTCGCCCGCTACCCGGACGCCGACACAGCCGCGGCCAAGCCCTCGATCGCGGTGGTCGATCCGGACGGCGTCAGCCTGACCCTGGCGTCGAACTCGCCGAAATCGGCGATGGACGGCATCCCGAAATTCGTGGCCGACGGCAACCTGACGCCTGACTTCTTCGCCGTGAACACGATGCAGCCGCCCTACCAGCCGAGCGCCAACCAGCCGGCCGAAGGCGGCGACCCGGCCCTGGCCGACCCGATGGCGCCGACCACGCTGCCGCCGCAGACCGAGATCACCATCGGCGACCTCTTGAGCGCCAAGCGGATCAGCTGGGCTTGGTATTCCGGCGCCTGGCAGTCTGTGCTGGACCACGGTAACCAGACTCCGGTCCCGGCCTTCCAGTATCACCACCAGCCGTTCAACTACTTCGCCAATTTCGCGCCCGGCACCGCGGCCCGGCAGGAGCATTTGCGCGACGGCGGGCTGGACGGGGCCGAGCTGGTCAAGGCGATCGATTCCGGCACGCTGCCGCAGGTCACCTTCTACAAGCCGCAGGGCAACCTGAACGAGCATGCCGGCTACGCCGACATCGCCTCGGGCGACGCGCATCTCGCCATGCTGATCGACCATCTGCAGAAGAGCCCGCAATGGCCGCACATGCTGGTGGTCGTGACCTATGACGAGAATGGCGGCTTCTGGGACCATGTGGCGCCGCCGAAGGGCGACCGCTGGGGGCCGGGCAACCGGATCCCGGCGATCATCGTCTCGCCCTTCGCGAAGAAGGGCTTCGTCGACCACACGCCCTACGACACGACCTCGATCCTGCGCTTCATCACCCACCGCTTTGCCCTGCCCGAACTGCCGGGCATCGCCGCGCGGGATGCTGGGATCGCCGCAAACGGCAACCCGCCGCTGGGCGACCTGACCGCGGCGCTGGATCTGCCCGCGGCGCAGTAAGGCCGGATCACGGGGCCGCTTCTCCGCTCTGCGGGTGGCGGCCCCGACTGACCCGCACGTCCCGCTGTAAAATTACCCCGATAGCGAATAAGTTTGCCCCACGGCCTCTCATGGCCGCCTAAAAACACGCTTTATTTGGACTGCCTTCGAGGAGTCCGAAATGTGGTTTGAGCTGCATCCTTCGCTTGTCCCTGCCCTCGCCATTCTGGCGAGCCTGTCCTTCGCTCCCCGCCCCGCCGAAGCGCAGACGGTGGCCCCCACCCCGATCGCAGCCCAGGCGGCGCCGGATCTTCGCGTGCTGGTGGCCCGCATCGCGCTTTATCCCGACGACGTGCTGTCGCTGGTGCTGCCGGCCTCGACCGCCGCGCTCGATGTGGTGGAGGCAACGCGCTATCTCGACAAGCACCAGACGGACCAGTCCCTCACCCCCGACCCGGATTAGGATCCTTCGGTTCTCGCCCTCCTCAACTATCCGGAGGCGCTGCGGCTGATGGATTCGGACCTCGACTGGACCAACCAGCTCGGCCAGGCCGTCACCGACGACATGGACGGCGTGCTCGACGCCATTCAGGCCATCCGTTCCGAGGCGGCGGATGCGGGCTACCTGGCCACCAACGACAAGGTCGCGGTCACCCGCGAGCCGGGTCAGCCGGTCGCCATCCGCAGCACCGATCCGGACATCGCCTATGTCCCGGCCTATGAGTCGACGACCGTGGTGAACCAGGCCTACGCCTCGGCCCCGCCGCTCGCCTATGCCACCCCCTATCTCAGCTACCAGTCGCCCGCGGCGCCCTTCTTCTCGGGGCTGCTGTTCGGCACCGCGATCGGCTACGGCCTGGACTGGGACGACGACGACATCGACATCGACGTCCATGACGTCGACTGGGACGACATCGACTGGGACCGTGTCGACTGGGACGATGTCGGCCGCCTGCGCCCGGACATCAATGTCGACGGCGATGTCAACTTCAACAACTTCGTCAACAACGGCATCCTCAAAAACACCGACCGCACCGCGCTGCAGTCACGGATCGACACCAACCGGCAGAGCTTCCAGGCCGTCCACGGCCGGCTCGGAGACGGGGTGCAGCGCCAGTGGCAGCCGCGGGAGCGCCCCGCCGGCGGGCTGCGGCAGGCCGGAAACCGCCAGCCGGGCCAGGGCCTGGCCCCGTCGCGGCAGGCCGCGGCGGAAGGGCTGCGCCAGCGCGAAGGGGGCCGCCAGCGGGTCGGGGATGCCCAGCCCCGCCGCGGCAACGCGTTCGGCGGCGTCCAGCCGCGGCGCGAGACCGGCCGCGCCACGAGCCGCGGCCGCGAGAGCCTCGACCTGCCGCGCCGGTCCGCCTCGGTTCCGGATCGGCAGCGCCCGGCCGTGACGCGCGACCGTCCCGCCCGCAGCCAGATCGGGCCACAGAGATCGCGCCAGGCCCCGGCCGTCCGGCAGGGAGGCGGCGGGCGCCCGTTCGGCGGCGTGTCCAGCGGCAACCGCAGCCGCGGCGGAGGCCGCCCGCACCGCCGATGAGTCCGCAACCCGGAGCACAGCCATGCCGAGACCGACGAAGCATTCCTGGAGCGGGCTTCTCTGCTGCGCAGCCCTCGCCGCTGTGCTGCTCCCGATGCCGGCGGGGCCTGTCGCGGCCCAGGAGGCGGATGGACCGCAGCTCTTCGACACGCCGGAGGCGGCGCGTCAGGCGTTGGTCCAGGCCCTGGAGGCGAGGGATATCGACGCCCTGCTGCACATCCTGGGCACGCGCTACCGCGACGACCTGATCCCCGATGACGAAGCTGACTTCAAGGATGGTCTGGACGATGTGGTCGCGGCCGCCAAGGCGGGCGTGACGCTGGAGGGCGACGGCGACCAGCGGACGATCGTGATGGGGTCGGCCGGCTGGATCTTCCCCATCCCGATCACCCGGGCGGAGGGGGCGTGGCGCTTCGACACCGAGGACGGCCTCGATGAGATCCTGGCCCGGCGCATCGGCGGCAACGAGCTGTCTGCGATCACGGTGATGCGCGCCTACGGGCCGGCACAGCTGGCCTATGCGACCAAGGACCGCGACGGCGACGCTGTGCTGGAATACGCCCAAAGGCTGGTCAGTTCACCCGGCCTGCAGGATGGCCTGTACTGGCCGGATTCGGCCGGGACCGATCCAAGCCCGATCGGCCCGCTGGTGTCCGAGGACCAGAGCTATTTCGAGAGCCGCCGGCCCGGCAATCCCTATCACGGTTATTATTTCCGCATCCTGACCCGGCAGGAGGCTGGCGTGCCCGGTGGCCGCTACGACTATGTCATCAACGGCAACATGATCGCCGGCTTCGCGCTGATCGCGGTTCCGGCCGAGTATGGCGAGACGGGCCGCATGACATTCGTGGTCAGCCATCACGGGCCGATCCTGGAGAAGGATCTCGGCGACCGGACCGAGGTGCTGGCCGCCGCGATCCAGTCCTTCCCCGCCGACGAGGGCTGGGACGAGGTGACGCCGGACTCGCCGTAGAGGATCGAGGGGGAGCGCCCCGGTCAGTCCTGGGTGTAGTCCTGGCCGAACCATTGCTGCGACAGCTTCGCCAGCGAGCCGTCGGCCTTCAGTGCGGTCAGGGCGGTGTCGACCTTGGCTTTCAGCGCCTCGCCCTTGGCGTCCTTGCGGAACACGAAGTAGGACGGGACCTTGGTCAGGAGGTCGCCGGTGGCCTCGACCGGCAGGCCCAGCTTCTCGGCGTGGTCCCTGGCCACGATCGGGTCGTTGACATGGGCGTCGATCCGGCCCTCGGCGATGTCCAGCAGCACCGGCGTGACGTTGCCGTCGTAGTAGCGAATCTCGAACGCGCCCGGATGGGCGGCCAGATAGTCCTCGACCAGCTTGGTGTGCTCGCTGCCCGTGCCGGCGCCGACCACCTTGCCCTTCAGGTCGTCCAGGCTGTGGATGCCGGTGACGCCCTTCTTGACGATGATGGCCGAGCCGCTGTGGAAGTAGGCGACGTCGGAAAACAGGAACTTGGCCTCGCGCTCCGGCGTCTTCGAGATCTCGTTGGCGACGACGTCGTATTTGCCGGCCTCGAGGCCCAGGAACATGCTGTCCCAGGGCTGCGGCACGAACTCGAATTTGAGATCCGGCACCTTGGTCTCGACCAGGCGCAGCACCTCGACGTCGTAACCGGTCAGCTTGCCGCTGTCGTCCTGGTAGGTGAAGGGCGCGTAGGTGCCCTCGGTCCCCACCCGCACCGTCTCCTGCGCGACCGCCGGGGCCGCCGCCAGGGCCAGGGCAACCAGGGCCGCCGCGGCGCCCTTGGCCAGACTATGACGCATCGTTCTCTCCATGATTGGGCGCCCCTCAGATGTCGAAGCTGAAGGACCGCAGGTAGTTCTTGAGGAAGTCCCGCGTGCGCTGCTGCTGCGGGTTGCCGAACAGCGATTTCGGGTCGCCCTGCTCGATCACGCGGCCGCCGTCGATGAACAGCACCTGGCTCGAGATCTCGCGGGCGAAGCCCATCTCGTGGGTGACGATGATCATCGGGATGCCCTGCCCCGCCGCCTTGCGGATCGCCTCCAGCACCTCGCCGGTGTGCTCGGGGTCGAGCGCGCTGGTCGGCTCGTCGAACAGGATCAGCTCCGGCGCCATCGCCAAGGTGCGGGCGATCGCCACGCGCTGCTGCTGGCCGCCGGACAGCGAGGACGGATAGGCATCCGCCTTGTCGGCCAGCCCCATCAAAGCGAGGTGATGCTCGGCGATCTCCCGCGCCTCGCGCCGCTTCAGGCGCTTCACCACCAGCAGGCCCTCGAGAATGTTCTCGATCGCCGTCTTGTGGCGGAACAGGTTGTAGGTCTGGAACACCATGCCGATGCGCATGCGCAGCGACTGCAGCCGGCGCCGGTCCAGCCGCGGCAGGTCGTAGCGGTCGCCGGCGATGTCGATGGTGCCGTCATCCGGCGTCTCCAGCCGGTTCAGGCAGCGCAGGAAAGTCGACTTGCCCGAGCCGGAGGGGCCGAGGATCGAGACGATGCCGCCGCGGTCGACATCGAGGCCGATGCCGTCGACCACGATCTGGCCCTTGAAGGATTTGCGGACGTCGCGGATCGAGATCATGTCGCGATATCCCGGCGGCCGCGCGTCAGGTATGCCTCCCAGCGCCGCATCGCCACCTCGACCAGGATGCAGATCACCCAGTAGATCACCGCCACCGCCAGATAGAGCTCGAAGAAGCGCAGCGACCGACCGCCGATGATCTTGGCCGCGGCCATGATGTCGACCACCGCGATCAGGAAGGCCAGCGAGGTGTCCTTGATCAGGCTGATGAAGCTGTTGCCCAGGTTGGGCAGCGCCACGGCCAGCGCCTGGGGCAGGATGATGCGGCGCATCGCCTGGAACGGCGACATGCCGATCGAATAGGCGGCTTCGGCCTGGCCGCGGTCGATCGACAGCAGGGCCGAGCGGATCGCCTCCGACAGGTACGCGCCGACATTGACGGCGCAGCTGAAGATGACGAAGACCAGCGCCGGCACCCGGTTGGCGTCGATATCGGTGCCGATCTGGGCGTTCAGGTACTGCAGCAGCTTCGGGATGCCGTAATAGGCGAGGTAGATCTGCACCAGGAGCGGCGTGCCGCGGATGAAAGAGATGTAGAGCGTTGCCAGCTGTCGCAGTACCGGGATGCGGTAGATCCGGATCAGCGCCGCGCCGGTGCCGATCACCAGGCCGAAGGCCATGGCGCTGAAGGCGATCAGCAGCGTCACCGGCAGGTAGGGCAGGATCAGCGGGAAGGCCGACAGGAAATAGTCGAAGTCGAAGATCGAGGTCATGCGACCCCCGCGCGGAAATTCCCGCACGCTCCATCGGCGAGGCGGATGGCCAGGAAGGATGTGGCGTACATGGGAAGCGTCAACCTGCTGTTCGGGCCGAATGCCCGGTCCCGGAGTGGGATCGGCGCGGCGAGCGCGAGAGATGGCGAGCCGCCGCCGAATGCGCAAATGCGAAACGTGCATATATAATTTTCACAAACTAATATGCTGTTTATCGGTGTCACTCGCTCCGGCTCTTCCCTCGGCCGGGGAAGCATGATCGGATGGCGCCCCGCCGCCGGCAGCCGAAGGACCCGATGCAATGCAGACATCAGAATACCGGTATGAGACATTCATAATGGTGCACTAGGCATCATTTCTGCTGTCTTATACCTTAAATATGCCAGAGGAAGCTGCATGATCACTGCCGCCCAGATGCGCGCCGCCCGCGCCCTGCTCGGCATCGACCAGCGGCAGCTCGCCGAGCTGTCCGGGGTGTCGCTGCCGACGATCCAGCGCATGGAGGCCAGCGAGGGCAACGTCCGCGGCGTGGTCGACACGCTGACCAAGGTGGTCGAGGCCTTCGACCGGGCCGGTGTCGAGCTGATCGGCGATCATGCGGTGAGCCGCGAAGGCGGCCGCGGGGTGCGGTTCAAGACCCCACGGGTGCCGGAGGGCCGAGCCGGCTGACGGTTCGGCGACGGCGACCGCCGGCCGACGCGCTGGAGGCCGCCCGCAAGCGGCGAGGCGGCGCCATCGTGATCACGGCACGGCCGGCTCCCCCTCACCCTCCCGCCGCCTTCGGCGTCGGGGGGCGACACCGGCCCATTCGCTTGCGAGGGGACA
>NZ_JASATH010000030.1:0-54803 GCF_038440215.1 Inquilinus sp. OTU3971
CCCCCCGGGCGCCCCCCGAAAAATATTTGGGCGCGGGGGGGCGGGCCCGGCCCCCCCGTCCCGTTCCAGGCAGCGGTAAGGCATGCAAGGACTGATCGATTCGCTGCTCCACTGGGCGCAGCTCTTCTCGTGGGGCGACCAGGGCTGGGGCGACGAGTTCGTCTGGGCCGCGGTGATGACTGTGCTGCTCTCCACCGCCAGCTACATCTTCGGAATCGTGGTCGGGCTGATCGCCGCCTGCCTCAAGGTCTGGGGCGGCTTCGCGCTGCGTGGGCTGATGGAGATCTACACCACCGTCATCCGCGGCGTGCCGGAGCTCTTGATCATCTATCTCCTGTTCTTCGGCAACGAGCGGGCGATCAACGCCATCCTCGGCGCGTTCGGCATCACCGAGCCGTTCCGGCTGAACGAATTCGCGATCGGCGTCTTCGCCGTCGGGCTGATCTCCGGCGCCTATGCGACCGAGGTGCTGCGCGGCGCCATCCAGGTCATCCCGCACGGCCAGATCGAGGCCGGCCGGGCCTTCGGCATGCATGGCTTCATGGTGTTCCGCCGCATCATCCTGCCGCAGACCATCCGCCTGGCGCTGCCCGGCCTGGGCAACATCTGGCAGCTGATCCTGAAGGACACGGCGCTGGTCTCCGTCGTCGGGGTGACCGAGCTGATGCGGATCAGCCAGGTGGCGGCGCGGTCGACGCGCGAGCCGTTCCCGTTCTTCATCACCGCGGCGGTGCTGTTCCTGGTCATCACCACGTTCTCGACCAAGATGTTCCGCAAGGCCGAGGCGCATTACGACCGCGGCGTGCGGCGGGCGGGCTGACCATGGATCTCGACCTGATCCTCGACACCTTCGGCCGGCTGCTCGGCGGTGCCCTGGTGACCATCCAGCTGATCGTGCCGGCGCTCGCCCTCGGCGTCGCCATGGCCATGGTGCTGGCGCTGATGCGGGCGTCCGGCAACGGCGTCCTGTCGCGCATCTCCCGCGGCTACGTCTTCGTGTTCCGCGGCACGCCGCTCTTGGTGCAGATCTTCCTGATCTATTTCGGGCTCGGCCAGTTCCGCCCGCTGTGGGAGGCGCTCGGCGTCTGGGACTGGCCGCTGCGCGAGGCCTTCCCCTGCGCGGTGATCGCCTTCGCCATGAACACCGCCGCCTACACCAGCGAGATCATCCGCGGCGGCCTGCAGGCCGTTCCATTCGGCCAGATCGAGGCCGCGCGCGCCTGCGGCATGTCGCGCTCGCTGGTGTTCCGGCGGATCACCGTGCCGATCGCCGTGCGCCAGGCGCTGCCGGCCTACGGCAACGAGATCATCCTGATGGTGAAGGCCAGCTCGCTGGCCTCGATCATCACCATCATGGAGATCACCGGCATCGCCAAGCAGATCAACTCGCGCACCTTCGCGCCGTTCGAGGTGTTCACCGCCGCCGGCATCCTCTACCTCGCCATGAACTTCGTGGTGGCGCAGGGGGTGCGGGCGGTGGAGTGGAAGCTGACCCCGCATCTGCGCCGGCGCAGCTGAACAGCTAAATCCGGCCCTCGGCTCTGCTAAGCTGCAGCGGATGTTCACCTTCACGCCGCTCCGCCCCGCCGACCTGCCGCGCCTGCGCCTGTGGCTCGCCATGCCGCATGTCCGCGCCTGGTGGGGCGATCCGGACGCCGGGATCCGCGAGATCCGCCGGCTGATGGCGTCGGACTGGGCCGAGCCGATGCTGGTCGCCTGGCAAGGCCGGCAGATCGGCTATCTCCAGGCCTATGACGCGGCCGCGGCGGTGCCCGGCGGCGATGCCGAGCCCGGCAGCTTCGGCATCGACCTGTTCATCGGCGAGCCGAGCTATGTCGGCAAGGGGCTCGGCACCGCCTTCCTCGGCGCCTACACCGACCGGCTGCTGAAGGGCGGGCGGGCGCTGCGCATCCTGGCCCGGCCGGCCCGCACCAACCACCGCGCCGTCCGCTGCCTGGAAGGGGCGGGGTTCCATCCGCTGGGCGACGATGGCGGGCCGGTCCTGCTGATGGCGAAGGATCGGCCGGGCCTTTAGGACAAGCCGGGAAACTGCCGAGTCGCGGTCCGGCGCAGGCGTGTTATGCTTCCTCAAAACCAGAACAATCGGGGAATCGCCATGAACGTTGCCCGTATTCTGAATGTGAAGGGGAATACCGTCATCCATGTCGCGCCGGACCTCCGGCTGACCGAGGTGGTGACGCTCCTGCGTGACAAGCGCATCGGCGCCGTGCTGGTCAGCGGCGACGGCCGCCACATCGACGGCATCCTGTCCGAGCGCGACGTCGTCCACCGCCTGGCCGACAGGGGGCCATCGCTGCTGGATGAGCCGGTCTCGGCCATCATGGTCCGAACCGTCATCACCTGCGGCCTCGACGACACGGTGGCGGAGTTGATGGGGATGATGACGCAGCGCCGCTTTCGCCACCTGCCGGTGGTGGACGGCCAGGGGCTGATCTGCGGCATGATCAGCATCGGCGACGTGGTGAAGGCGCGGCTCGACGAGATCGAGAGCGAGGCCGAGAGCCTGCGCGAATACATCACCACCAGCTGACGTGGCCGGCGCAGCGAAGCGGGAACTGCCGGACGGCAGGCCATGTTCTTGCGAGTGAACGTCCGCGCCGGCGCCGCCGGCCGGCCGGCTCACAAGAACGAGGTGCCCGACATGTTCGGCAGTCTGCTCCACTGGGCCGTGGTCTTCCTGATCATCGCGCTGGTCGCGGCCCTGTTCGGCTTCGGCGGCGTCGCCGGCACGGCAATGGCCGGCGCCAAGCTCCTGTTCTGGGTCGCGATCGTGGTGTTCGTGATCATGCTCGTCGCCGGGCTGCTCAGGCGCGGCTAGCGCGGCCGACCACCAGACGCGTCGACGGCCGGGCGCCCCAGGGGTGTCCGGCCGTCGTCGCGACGATTCAGGCCGCCTCGGTCTTGTCGGCCGGCGTCGCTGACAGACGCAGGCCCATCGCCTGCAGCACCCGCATGACGGTGCCGAGCTCGGGATTTCCGCCGCTGCTGAGCGCGCGGTAGAGGCTTTCGCGAGAGAGGCCGGAATCCTTGGCGATCTGGGTCATGCCGCGGGCGCGGGCGACGGTGCCGATAGCCTCGGCGATGAAGCCTGGATCCTCGGTCTCGAAGGCGGCGGTCAGATACTCCGCCTGGGCTTCCGGGGTGTCGAGATGGCGGGCGGAATCATAGGGGCGGGTCGCGGTCATTCCGGTTGCTCCTTGGCCAGGGCCTTGGCCCGCGTGATGTCCTTCGCCTGGGTGCTCTTGTCGCCGCCGCACAGCAGGATCACCGTCACATTGCCCCGCTGGGTGAAATAGACCCGGTAGCCTGGGCCATAGTCGATCCGCAGTTCGCTGACGCCATCGCCGACGGGTTTGGCATCACCGGCGTGCCCGGCGGCCAATCGATCGATGCGGACAGCAATGCGAGCGACAGCACGGCGATCTTCGAGGGGCGTCGATCCAGCGGGAGAATGTAGCGGTCTCGACGATCGAGCGCATAGTGCACTGTAGCTTGTGGGCTACGGATCGGCAAGACGCACATCGGCACGACAAGTGCATTCACGGCGAAAGTCGCCGCCGGCCTATCGAATGATACTATCGCGGAAGGGAGATGGTGGAGCTGAGCGGGATCGAACCGCTGACCTTCTCATTGCGAACGAGACGCTCTCCCAACTGAGCTACAGCCCCACGAATTCGAACCCGGGCGGTTGGGCATCCCGGCGAACGGCGCGGAATATCGTGCCCGCCTCCCGGCTTGTCAAGCGCCTGATCCGGCCACCTGTCGTTTTTCGGCGGCGGTCGTTTGAAACCTCGGGCGGCTCGGATATAAGGGGGCCGGGCCGCAGCCAGGGCGGCCTGATCGGCTCGCAGGCGGGACCATGACGGACTTCATCGGCCAAAAGACGGTCACCCTTTTCGGCGGCACCGGATTCGTCGGCCGCTACGTGGCGCAGATGCTGGCCCAGCGCGGCTGGCGCATCATCGTCGCCGCGCGCCACCCGGACCGGGCCCTGCCGCTGAAGACGGCGGGGGCGGTCGGCCAGGTCGTGCCGGTCTTCGCCGACATCCGCGACGACGGCTCGGTGGCGGCCGCGGTGGCCGGGGCCGACGCCGTGGTCAACCTGGTCGGCATCCTGTTCGAGCGCGGCAAGCAGCGTTTCGACGCCATCCATGGCGAGGCCGCCGGCCGCGTCGCCCGCGCCGCGGCGGCCGCCGGCGCCAGCCGTTTCGTGCAGATCTCGGCGATCGGCGCCTCGGCCGACAGCCCGTCTTCCTATGCCCGCACCAAGGCGGCGGGCGAGGCGGCGGTGCGCGCCGCCTTCCCGGGCGCGTCGATCCTGCGGCCGAGCGTGGTCTTCGGGCCCGAGGACGGCTTCTTCAACCTGTTCGCCAACCTCGCCCGCACGGCGCCGTTCCTGCCGCTGTTCGGCGGCGGCACCACGAAGTTCCAGCCGGTCTATGTCCAGGACGTCGCCGCCGCCGTGGTCGCCTGCCTGGAGCAGGACGGCGCCGCCGGCCAGACCTATGAGCTCGGCGGCCCGCGGGTCTACAGCTTCCGCGAGCTGATGGAGCTGACCCTGAAGCAGACCGGCCGCAAGAAGCGCCTGGTCTCGCTGTCCTGGGGCGTCGCGGCGTTCGAGGCGAAGCTGTTCAGCCTGTTGCCGAAGCCGCCGCTGACCCCGGACCAGGTGGTGCAGCTGAAGATCGACAACGTCGTCGGCGCCGGCGCGAAGTCGCTGGCCGATCTCGGCATCCAGCCGACCCCGGCCGAGCTGATCCTGCCGAGCTATCTCGACCGCTACCGCCCCGGCGGCCGCTTCGGCAACAGCCTGCTGGCCTGACCGGTCACCCCCCGGTCAGCGCCCGGGCCAGGTAGGGTAGGCTCTCATCCATCCGGTAGTCGACCGAGGAGTGGTTGTCCGGGAATTCCTCGTAACGGTGCGTCACGCCCAGCCGCTCCAGCGACCGGTGCAGCCTCCGGGCGCCGTAGACCAGGTTGAACTGGTCGATGTCGCCGCAATCGATGTACAGCGCCTTCAGCGACTTCAGGGCGTCGGCATGCCGATCGGCGAGCAGCGCCGGGTCCCATTCCAGCCAGTTGGCCCAGCGCTCCTCGATCAGCTCGCAGGTGTCGGGGTTGACCGGCAGCCGGATGCCGAGGAACTGCGACGGGTCCGGGTCGTAGGTCGCGGCCATCGCCAGCCACATCAGGATGTGGAGGTCGGCATCCTGGATCTTCTTCGCCTCCTCCAGCGCGGTGATGAAGCGCTCGATCGAGCCCTCGTGCTTGGCCAGCGCCCGCAGCACGTTCGGCATCTCCAGCAGATAGGCCAGCTCGAACGCCATGTCGCCGGAATGGCACGCGGCCGCGCTCCAGGTGTCGGCCCGGCGCATGGCGTGGATGATCGAGCCGTAGCCGCCGGAGCTCTTGCCGAACACGCCGCGCCGGCCCGGCCCGCCGCAGCCGAGCCGCCCCTCCACCGCCGGCAGCATCTCGTCGATCAGGAAGTCCTCCCACCGGCCCATGGCGGCGGAGTTGATGTACTGGTTGCCGCCGAGCCGGGTGAAGCAGTCCGGGAAGGCGATCACCACCGGCGGCAGCTTGCCCTCGGCGATCAGCCGGTCGGCCCGCTCCGGCACGTTCTCGCCGAAATTCTTCCAGTTGGTGTGGGCTGGCCCGCCGGCGGTGAAGCCGACCAGGTCGACCAGCAGCGGCAGGCCGCGCCCGTCATGTCCGGCCGGGATGTAGAGATCGACCCGCCGTTCATGCGGATCGCCCAGCAGGTTGTCCCGCAGCACCCGGCTGTCGATGGTCAGGCTCTCCAACTGCCCGCGCGGGGCGGTCCGGTTCTTGCGCATGCGTTCGCTCCCGTAGATTGTGCCGCCACCCTAGACCGAGTCTCGGTGGGACGCATCCCGGGCCGATCAGAACGGACGCAGCCGGATCGGCTCCAGCGGCAGGGTCTGGCCCGGCCTGACGAAGATGACGACGAAGTCGAAGGGCCGTCCGGTCACGCCGCGCAGCCGCTTGGCGACGCTGAGCTCGGTGCGCCAGGTGTCGAGCCCCTGGTACTTCGCCGCCTCGCCCAGGCACCAGTCGTCGTCCTTCAGGCAGATCACGGCCAAGCCACCGCGGCGCAGCCGGTCGGCGTCGATCCAGGGGGCGTAGGCCGAGGCAAAGGCGGTGAAGTCGGTCGGGTGGTCCGGGCTGTAAAAGGTGGCGCCCAGGGCATAGCTCTCGCTGCCGGCGACGACCGCCAGCGGGGTGCCGACCTGCTGGCGCCACAGTGCCGTCACCCGCTCGGCCACCAGCCGCCGCGGCTCGGCCGCGTGCTCGATGTCGTGCCGCAGGGTCCAGGCGCCGGCGAAGGGCGCCGCCGACAGCAGCAGCAGCCCGCCGATTCCGGTCAGCCGTGCCAGCCGGTGCAGCGCCGCCCGGTCGATCGCCAGCCGCAGCCAGACGATCGCCGCCAGCGGCGACAGGCTGAAGATCGGGATGGCGAACTGGGTGACGATCTTCACCTTGAAGGCCAGGGCGATCGCGACCGTGAGCAGGAAGGGGCCGAGGGCGAAGATCGCCAGCGCCCGGCGGTCGCCCGTGGATGGAACCGGAGGCCGATCCTCCGGCGTCGCCGTCCGGCCGCGCCGCCACAGCCAGGCCAGGGCGGCGCCCAGCAGCGCGTGCACGGCGACGCAGCCGGCGACGAAGATCCCGGCCTTGGCGAGGATCCTGAGCGTGTCGGAGTGGCTCTTGCTGGCCATGTACTGCAGCGGGCCGATGGCGGCGTGCAGGTGCCACAGCACATGCGGCGTCATCGCCGCGGCGAAGACGGCGAGCGCGGCATAGGGAGCGAGGCTGGCGAAGAACCGGCGACGGTCGGGATGGGCCAGCGCCGCGGCCAGGCAGCAGGCCAGGATGACGCCGCTGTAGTATTTCGACAGCATCGCCGCCGCGGCCGCCAGCCCAAGCATGACGGCACTCGTCAGGTCGCGCCGGTCGAAGGCGCGCAGGAACAGCAGCATCACCAGCGGCCACAGCGACAGCAGCACCGAATTGGCATTGAAGTTCAGCGACTGGACCGTGGCGAAGGGCAGGGCCTCCAGCAGCAGCACCGCCGCCAGCCGCGCCGGGCCGGACAGGTACCGGCCGGCGATGGCCCAGACCGCGGCCAGGCCGATCGCGGCATTGACCGAGGACAGCAGGTAGAAGGCCCAGTCGACGATCGGGAACAGGCTGAACCAGCCATGCACCACCCAGGCGTAGAAGGGCGGGTGCTTGTAGGTGCCGAGCGGCATCTCCTGCGCCCAGGAGAAGGCCTCGGTCATGTCGTTCTGCAGGTCCGACGGCGCCAGGTACAACAGGCAGAAGGCGGTCCACAACACGACATGCGCCACCAGCAGCAGCAGGAGGTCGCGGGTGTCGCTCTCGGAACGGCGGAGCGGGGCGCTGAGCGCGATCGACATGGGGCGAGGCAGGCAATGGAACCGGCCGTGCCGTTAGGCCCGGCCGGAGCCGGCGTCCAATTACCTCTTCGTATGCCGCCGGCCGGCGGGGTCAGATCTTCCCGACCTCATAGGCCGTCTCGTAGCCGCCGGGGACGGCGCTCTCGAGCAGCGGCTGGATCCGCGCCACATGCTCGGTGAAGCGCGGGTCCTGGCGGAAGCGCTGGGCGTCCTCGACGGTCTCGAAGGCGGTCACCAGCACCACTCTGCGGCCGTCGAGCGACCGGAACAGCCGGCCGCCGCGCAGCCCCTCGACCTGGCCGCGCACCCGGTGGTGCTGGGCCAGTTGCAGCTCCATGAACTCCTCGAACCGGTCGGGCTTCGGCGTGATCACGCTGATCGAGACATAGGGCTTGGTCATGGTGGGCTCCGGATGAAGGAGCTCCCCTGCTAAAGGTTCAAGCGAGCTTGAGGTCAAGGCTGGTTTTGAGTGCCGGCAGCCAGGAGGCTGGAACAAGCGGTGCGTGACGGCTGCATCAAGCGACATGATTCGCCGATAGTTCCGGATCGGTATCAATATTCTTGAAACAATCGTGCCGAAATGCTGCTCTATCTGCGAATGGCTCTTAACAACGCGAAATTAGTCAACAAATATGACCTAATCGCGAAAAACTGCTCGCCATGGATTTCCGAATTCCGTAAATGTCGCGTGGCCTCGCCGCTGCGGGGTTGTTCGACTCCGCGTGACGAGGGGCCGCCCATGGCGACGAAGATGCTGCAGTTCGTGAAGACCGCCGGCGAGATGCCGTCGAAACGCGCTGCCGAGACTCGCCGGCACGACTGGCTCGAGGTCTACGGGCCCTATGTCCGGCAGAAGGCCGAGGAGCAGTCGTCGCGCTGCTCGCAATGCGGCGTGCCGTTCTGCCAGGTGCATTGCCCGCTGCACAACAACATCCCGGACTGGCTGAAGCTGACCGCGGAGGGCCGGCTCGAGGAGGCCTACGAGATCTCCTCGGCCACCAACTCGATGCCCGAGATCTGCGGCCGGATCTGCCCGCAGGATCGGCTGTGCGAGGGCAACTGCGTGATCGAGCAGTCGGGCCACGGCGCCGTCACCATCGGCTCGATCGAGAAGTACATCACCGACACCGCCTGGGCCGAGGGCTGGGTGAAGCCGCCCGTACCGCTGCGCGAGCGCGCCGAATCCGTCGGCATCATCGGCGCCGGCCCGGCCGGCATCGCCGCGGCCGAGCAGCTGCGCCGCCTCGGCTACCAGGTCCATCTCTACGACCGCTACGACCGGGTCGGCGGGCTGCTGATCTACGGCATCCCCAGCTTCAAGCTGGAGAAGGAGGTCGTCGCCCGCCGGGCGCAGTGGCTGGCCGATGCCGGCATCACCCTGCACCTGAACTTCGAGGTCGGCCGCGACGCCACGCTGCAGGAGCTGCGGTCGCGCCACGATTCGGTGCTGATCGCCACCGGCGTCTACAAGGCGCGCGACTTCCAGGCCCCGGGCTCCGGCCTCAAGGGCATCGTCGCCGCGCTCGACTACCTCACCGCCTCGAACCGCACCGGCCTCGGCGACGACGTGCCCGAGTTTGCCGACGGCACGCTGAACGCCGCCGGCAAGCGGGTGGTGGTGATCGGCGGCGGCGACACGGCGATGGACTGCGTCCGCACCGCGGTGCGCCAGGGCGCCGTCTCGGTGAAGTGCCTGTACCGCCGCAACCGCGCCAACATGCCGGGCAGCCAGCGCGAGGTGCACAATGCCGAGGAGGAGGGCGTCGAGTTCGTCTGGCAGGCGGCGCCGGAAGCGTTCCTGGGCGACGGCATCGTCACCGGCGTGCGCGCCCATTCGATCCATCTCGGCGTCGCCGACGCCACCGGCCGGCAGAGCCCGGTGGTGATCGAGGGATCGGCCCACACCATCGAGGCCGACCTGGTGGTCAAGGCGCTGGGCTTCGACCCCGAGGACCTGCCGACCCTGTTCGACGCGCCGGGCCTGCCGGTGACCAAATGGGGCACGGTCCGGGTCGACCACAAGACCATGATGACCGCGGTCGACGGCATCTTCGCCGCCGGCGACATCGTCCGCGGCGCCAGCCTCGTCGTCTGGGCCATCCGCGACGGCCGCGACGCCGCCGCCGCCATCCACAGCCATCTCGCCGCCAAGGCCGCCGTTCCGGCGGTCGCGGCGGAATGACGCCAGCCGGAAGGAGCCAGCTCATGAGCCAGTTTGAGAAGTCCCCCGGCCAACGCTTCGTCGAGGAATACGACGCCAATGTCGCCCGGCTGATCGAGGCCCATGCCTATGACCCGGCGGAGGAGCATGATGCCTGCGGCGTCGGCTTCATCGCCACGCTGGACGGCAAGCCGCGGCGCGAGGTGGTGCAGGCCGGCATCGACGCGCTGAAGGCGGTGTGGCACCGCGGCGCGGTCGACGCCGACGGCAAGACCGGCGACGGCGCCGGCATCCATGTCCAGATCCCGCAGCAGTTCTTCCACGAGCATGTCGAGCGCGTCGGCCACCGGCCGATGCCGGGCGTGATCGCGGTCGGCCAGGCCTTCCTGCCGCGCACCGACCTGGAGGCGCAGGAGAAGTGCCGCTGCCTGGTCGAGGGCGAGATCCTCAGCTTCGGCTACTACATCTACGGCTGGCGCCAGGTGCCGATCGACGTCGCCATCATCGGCGAGAAGGCGAATGCCGCCCGGCCGGAGATCGAGCAGATCATGATCGCCAACCCCAAGGGGGTGCCGGAGGAGCAGTTCGAGCGCGACCTCTACGTCATCCGGCGGCGGATCGAGAAGGCGGCTCAAGGTGCGGGCATCGCCGATTTCTACCTGTGCTCGCTGTCCTGCCGGTCGATCATCTACAAGGGCATGTTCCTGGCGGCGCAGCTGACCGCCTTCTACCCGGACCTGCTGGACGAGCGCTTCGTCTCCAACTTCGCGATCTACCACCAGCGCTATTCGACCAACACCTTCCCGACCTGGCGCCTGGCCCAGCCCTTCCGCATGCTCGCCCACAACGGCGAGATCAACACGCTGAAGGGCAACAGCAACTGGATGCGCGCGCATGAGACGCGCATGGCCAGCCCGGTGTTCGGCGACGCGATCGAGGACATCAAGCCGGTGATCCAGGGCGGCAGCTCGGATTCGGCGGCGCTCGACGCGGTGTTCGAGGTGATGGTCCGCGCCGGCCGCAATGCGCCGATGGTCAAGGCGATGCTGGTGCCGGAGGCGACCCCGGCCGACGCCGACATCCCGCCGGCGCACCGCGCCTTCGTCAGCTATTGCAACGCGGTGATGGAGGCCTGGGACGGCCCGGCCGCGCTGGCGATGTATGACGGCCGCTGGGTGATGGGCGGCATGGACCGCAACGGCCTGCGGCCGATGCGCTACACCATCACCAATGACGGGCTGCTGATCGCGGGGTCGGAGGCCGGGATGGTCCGGCTCGAGGACAGCCGAATCATCGAGCGGGGGCGGCTCGGCCCCGGCCAGATGCTGGCCGTCGACCTGCAGGAAGGCCGCCTGTACCACGACCGCGAGATCAAGCAGGTGCTGGCCTCGAAGCAGCCGTACCAGGACTGGACCAAGCGGATCAAGGTGATCGACGGGCTGATCCGCGCCGGCGGCGAGGACACCGGCGCGGCGATGCCGCGCGAGGAGCTGCGCCGCCGCCAGGTCGCCATGAACATCACCATGGAAGACCTGGAGCTCATCCTGCATCCGATGGTGGAGGACGCGAAGGAGGCGGTGGGGTCGATGGGCGACGACACGCCGATCGCCATCCTGTCCGACCTGAACCGGCCGCTGCACCACTTCTTCCGGCAGAATTTCAGCCAGGTCACCAACCCGCCGATCGACAGCTTGCGCGAGCGGCGGGTGATGAGCCTGCGCACCCGGCTGGGCAACCTGGGCAACATCCTCGACGAGGATGCCAGCCAGTGCGACCTGCTGCAGCTGGACAGCCCGGTGCTGACCAACGCCGAATACGAGGCGATGCGCGCCTATATGGGCGCGACCGCGGCGGAGATCGACTGCACCTTCGACCGCGAGGGCGGCGAGCAGGGGCTGCGCGACGCGCTGCGCCGGGTCTGCCGCGAGGCCGAGGACGCGGTGCGCGGCGGCGCCACCCATATCGTCCTGACCGACCAGCATGTCGGGCCGGACCGGGTGGCGATCCAGATGATCCTGGCCACCGGCGCGGTCCACACTCACCTGATCCGCCAGTCGCTGCGCACCTTCACCTCGCTGAACGTGCGGTCGATGGAATGCGTCGACGTGCATCATTTCGCGGTGCTGATCGGCGTCGGCGCCACCACGGTGAACGCCTATCTGGCGCAGGAGGCGATCGCCGACCGCCAGCGCCGCGGCCTGTTCGGCGACCTGTCGCTTGACGCCTGCATGAAGCGCTACCGCCAGGCGGTGGATGACGGTCTGCTGAAGATCATGTCCAAGATGGGCATCTCGGTGATCTCGTCCTATCGCGGCGGCTGCAACTTCGAGGCGGTCGGCCTGTCGCGCTCGCTCGTCGCCGAGTACTTCCCGGGCATGCCCAGCCGCATCTCCGGCCTCGGCATGGCCGGCCTTCAGATGAAGGCGATCGAGATGCACGAGGCGGCGTGGAACAGCAACGTCGTCACCCTGCCGGTCGGCGGCTTCTACCGCTACCGCCAGGGGCAGGAGCGTCACGCCTGGGAAGGGCGGATGATCCACATGCTGCAGCAGGCGGTGGCGACCGACAGCTACTCGCTGTACCGCAAGTATTCCGACATGATCCGGCACCAGGCGCCGGTGGCGCTGCGCGACCTGCTGGACTTCGTGCCGGTGCGCGAGTCGGTCTCGATCGACGAGGTCGAGAGCATCACCGAGATCCGCAAGCGCTTCATCACCCCCGGCATGTCGCTGGGCGCGCTGAGCCCGGAGGCGCATGGCACGCTGAACGTCGCCATGAACCGGATTGGTGCCCGGTCCGACAGCGGCGAGGGCGGCGAGGACCCGGCCCGGTTCCGCCCGGACAAGAACGGCGACAATTGGAACTCCGCGATCAAGCAGGTCGCCTCGGGCCGCTTCGGCGTCACCGCGGAGTACCTGAACCAGGCGCGTGAGCTGGAGATCAAGGTCGCCCAGGGCGCCAAGCCCGGCGAGGGCGGCCAGCTGCCCGGCTTCAAGGTGACGGTGGAGATCGCCAAGCTGCGCCACGCCACGCCGGGCGTGATGCTGATCAGCCCGCCGCCGCACCACGACATCTACTCGATCGAGGACCTGGCCCAGCTCATCTACGACCTGAAGCAGATCAACCCGGACGCCAAGGTCACGGTCAAGCTGGTCAGCCGCACCGGCATCGGCACCATCGCCGCCGGCGTGGCCAAGGCCAATGCCGACATCATCCTGATCTCCGGCCATGTCGGCGGCACCGGCGCCTCGCCCCAGACCTCGCTGAAATTCGCGGGCGTGCCGTGGGAGATGGGCCTGTCCGAGGTGCACCAGGTGCTGACCCTGAACCGGCTGCGCCACCGCATCCGGCTGCGCACCGACGGCGGCATCAAGACCGGGCGCGACGTGGTGATCGCCGCGATCCTCGGCGCCGAGGAGTACGGCATCGGCACCGCCAGCCTGATCGCCATGGGCTGCATCATGGTCCGGCAGTGCCACTCCAACACCTGCCCGGTCGGCGTCTGCACCCAGGACCCGGAGCTGCGGGCCAAGTTCTCCGGCTCGCCCGAGAAGGTGGTGAACCTGTTCAGCTTCATCGCCGAGGAGGTGCGCGAGATCCTGGCCCAGCTCGGCTACCGCTCGATCAACGAGATCGTCGGCCGGACGGAGCTGCTGCGCCAGGTCAGCCGCGGCGCCGCCCATCTCGACGACCTCGACCTCAACCCGCTGCTGGCCAAGGCCGATCCGGGCGAGCATGCGATGTATTGCACACTCGAGGGCCGCAACCCGGTGCCGGACACGCTGGACGCGCAGATGATCGCCGACGCCCGGCCGCTGTTCGAACTCGGCGAGAAGACCCAGCTGACCTACTCGATCCGCAACACCCACCGCGCGGTGGGGACGCGGATGTCCTCGATGATCACCCGCAAGTTCGGCATGACCGGGCTGCAGCCGGGCCATGTCACGGTGCGGCTGCGCGGCAATGCCGGCCAGTCGCTCGGCGCCTGGGCGGTGCAGGGGCTGAAGCTGGAGGTGTTCGGCGACGCCAACGACTATGTCGGCAAGGGCCTGTCCGGCGGCACCATCGTGGTCCGGCCCTTCGCGGCGTCGACCTTGAAGACCAACGAGAACACCATCATCGGCAACACGGTGCTGTACGGCGCCACCGCGGGCCGGCTGTTCGCCGCCGGCCAGGCGGGGGAACGCTTCGCGGTGCGCAACTCCGGCGCCACGGTGGTGGTCGAGGGCTGCGGCTCGAATGGCTGCGAGTACATGACCGGCGGCACCGCCGTGATCCTGGGCCCGGTCGGCGACAACTTCGCGGCCGGCATGACCGGGGGCATGGCCTTCGTCTACGACGCCGACGGCAGCTTCGCCCGCCGGGCCAATCCGGAGAGCGTGCTGTGGCAGCGGGTCGAGACCCGGCACTATGACGACCAGCTGCGCGCACTGATCGCCGAGCATGTGCGCGAGACCCAGAGCGCTTGGGCTGCCTCGATCCTGCACGACTGGCCGATCGAGCGGTCGAAGTTCTGGCAGGTGGTGCCGAAGGAGATGGTGTCGCGGCTGCAGCACCCGATCCACGGCGAGGATGAGGCGCTGCGGATCCCGGCGGAGTAGAGCCTGTTCGATAATGCTACTGGTGCGGTCGTCTGATGGCGGTTTCTCCGCTTCCGGTGCTCACGGACTTAACGTCCGCTGCGCGCCGGTTCTCGAAACCACCACCAGCCGACTCACACCAGCGCATTCTCAAACAGACTCTGCGGTGCGTTAGACGATAGGCGCGCTCAAGCCACGGCGTAGCGCTGGTACAGCCCGTTGCGGAACACGCCGCTCGGGTCGTGCCGGCGCTGTGCCGCGACCACCTTGTCCCAGGTGGGATAGGCGCGGCGCAGCTGCTCCGCGGTCGCGTGCAGGCGGTAGGGCAGGTAGTAGGTGCCGCCCGTGTCGAGCGCGGCGTCGATCAGGCCGCGGGTGATGCGCTGCATCCGCTCCTCGCCGGCGGCGGATCTCTCCTGGACGAACAGCATGACCAGGCCGAACACGTCCTCGCGGGCATAGGCCAGGGCGCTGCGGTCGTCGCGGCGGACGTCGCGCACCGTGACGTTCAGCAGGTTGCCCTCGTCGCGCCGGATCACCGCGCGGGCCGCCTGGGCGAAGTCCCACAGCCGGGCCCGCGGCACGAAGTACTCGTGCAGGATGTCGGTCGACCCGGCCTCGCGGTTGGCGAAGACGGCGGCCGGCTCGTTCAGCAGGCTGTTGCGGCTGGTCCGCTCCGCCAGCCACGGCCCGGCTTCGCGCTCCAGCCACCAGCGCAGCGCCTTGCCGGTGTCGCTGCCGGCGGCGTTGCGGAACACCAGCCGCTGCATCCCGCCATGGTCCAGGGTGGGCAGGGGCAGGACGGCGCCGCGGGTCTCCGGCACCGGCACGTACCAGCCCAGCACCGCCTCCTCGAACAGGCCGCCCGGATCGACTGACAGCCTGCCATAGGCCATCTCGACGGGCGACCCCGACGCTGCGACCCGCTCGGCGAAGGCGGCGGCGTAGTCCTTGGTCGGCATTACGGCGAAGTCCGGCACGTACATCGCGTTGGGCAGGATGGCGATCTCGGCCTCCAGGATCACCCCGAACAGCCCGTAGCCGCCCAGCGCCAGGCCGAACAGCTCGTCGTCGGGGCCGCACTCCACCACCGCGCCGTCTGCCGTCAGCAGCCGCAGCCGGCGCACCGTGCTCGCGGCCGGCGGGCTGTTGGCGTGCCAGCCATGGGCGTTGACGCTCAGCGTGCCGCCGATGCTGAAGTCGTTGTTCGACTGCATCACGGCGGGGGAGAAGCCGGCGGCATTCAGCGCCGGCACGATTTCGCGCCACAGCGCCCCGCCGCCCACCCGCATCACCCGGGCCTCGGCGTCGATCGCGAGACCGTTGAGGGGCAGCGCGTCCAGCACCCAGCCGTCGCGCATCAGGCTCTGCCCGCCCATCGAATGCCGCGCGCCGGACACGGCCAAGGCCGGCTCCTGCCCGGCCGCGATCCGCCGCAGCAGCGGCGCCAGCCGCGCCGCTGCCGCGTCCGGATTGGCCTCCGCGAAGGCGACGCCGCGCACCGGCGTCGGGTTCAGGCCGCTGGCGTCGTCAAGGAGGGTGCGGGGCGGGGCCGGGAGCGGCAGTCTGGCCGCATCGGACAGGCGCTGCAGCCACGCCCCGCCCATGCCACCCAGCGTCGCCGCACCCAGCGCCGCGGCACCGGTCGCCAGCACGCGCCGGCGCGTCGATCCCCTCCTGGCCATGCTTCCCCCGCATCATTCCGTGCCGGCGATAATATGACCGGGACGGGAGTGGGATTATGGCGAGACTCAGACGTATTGCGCGATGCCGTTGCCGAAGGACCAGTTCTCCTTCGCCACCTCGATCAGGTTGATGAACACATCCTCGCGGCGCAGGCCCGGGCTCTCGGCCAGGCGGTCGGCGATCCGGCGATACAGCGCCTGCTTCTGCGCCAGCGTCCGGGTGTTGCTGACGGTGGCCTGGATGAACACCACGTCGTCGGTCCGGGCGATGCCCGGATAAGTCGGGTCGTAGTCGAAGCCGGTCTCGTCATGCTCGTGCACCAGCACGAAGCGGTCGTTCTCCGGCACGTCGAAGGTCTCGCGCAGGGACAGGTAGACGGCATCGCGAATGGCCGCGATATGGCCGGCCGGCTTGCCCTTGCGCAGCGAGATGCGGATGAGGGGCATGGGGTCACTCCGAGATTGGCGGCGGGCGCCGCGACGCCTTGGATATAGCGCCGGCTTGACCATTTCGAAATGAACTCGATATCACTATCAGTGATTTCAGATTAAAATGATGAAGCCATGCGGTCCCTCGACCTCGATGCCGTCCGGGCCTTCGTCCTGGTCGCCGATCACGGCAGCTTCACCCGCGCCGCCGATACGCTCGGCGCCACCCAGTCCGGCGTCAGCCTGCGGCTGAAGCGGCTGGAGGATAGGCTCGGCGCCCGGCTGGTCGAGCGCACGCCGCGGCTGGTGCGGCTGACGCCGCAGGGCGAGGCCTTCCTGCCGCGGGCGCGGCGGCTGCTGGAGGCGCAGGACGAGGCCGTCGCCGCGGTCTCGGCCCGGCCGCGGCGCCTGGTGCTCGGCATCAGCGATCATGTCGCGGGGCCGGAGCTGCCGGGGCTGCTGGCCCGGGTGGCGGGGCAGGGGCCGGGGCTGGCGTTGGAGGTCCGTCTCGACTCGTCGCTGGATCTGCTCCGGGAATACGACGCCGGGTCACTCGACGCGGTGATCGTCCGCCGCGACGCCGGCCGCCGCGACGGCGAGGTGCTGTTCCGCGATGAATTCGGCTGGCTCGCCTCGACCGGCTGGCATCATCGGCCGGGCGAGCCCCTGCCGCTCGTCACTCACAGGGAGCGCTGCGGCGTTCGGGTCGCGGCGCTGCGCGCGCTCGACGCCGCCGGCATTCCCTGGGTCGAGGTCTTCGTCGGCGGCGGCGGTGCCGCTGTCGCGGCGGCGGCCATGGCCGGGCTCGGCGTGTCGCCGCTGGCGCGCCGGACGGCGCCGCCGGGCACGGCCGATGTCGGGCCGAGGCTAGGGCTGCCGGCCCTGGCGCCGAGCGAGGTGATGCTGCATTCGCGCCTGTCCGACCCCCGGCTCGCCGGCGCCCTGCGCGGCCTCGCCGCCGCCTTCCGCCTGCCGGTCGCGGCGTGACTCGCCGTCGCAGCCAGACCAAAGGCACGGGCCCGCCGGTTGGTTCCCGGCCGCGGCGCGGGGGTGGCATGTGCCATCGCAGCGCAACGCGACTCTTACCGAACCATGGCGGCATCGGTTAGAGTTCGCGCGCCATGCGAACCCTCTACCACATCTGGCTCTCCGCCCAGTCCCGCATCGTCCGGCTGCTGCTGGCCGAGAAGGACCTGCATTGTGACACCAAGGTCGAGCGGGTCTGGGAGCGCCGCGAGGAGTTCCTCGCCCTGAACCCGACGGGCGAGGTGCCGCTGCTGATCGAGCCGGACGGCACGACGCTGACCGATGTCTGGGTCATCGTCGAGTACATGGAGGAGATGCATCCCGAGGTGCCGCTGCTGGGCGACACCACCCTGGCGCGGGCCGAGACCCGGCGCCTGCTGGTCTGGTTCGACCAGAAGTTCGGCCGCGAGGTTACCGAGAACCTGGTCGGCGAGAAGTTCATGAAGCGGGTGACGCGCAGCGGCCAGCCCAGCTCCGACGCCATCCGTGCCGGCCGGCAGAACGTGCACTACCACCTCGACTACATCTCCTACCTCGCCGAGACCCGGCGCTGGCTGGCCGGTGATGAGTTCAGCCTGGCCGACATCGCCGCGGCAGCCCATCTCTCGGTGGTCGATTATCTCGGCGACGTGCCCTGGGACGCCCATCCTGAGGCGCGGCAATGGTATTCGCGCATAAAGTCCCGGCCCAGCTTCCGGCCGCTGCTGGAGGACCACGTCCCCGGCATTCCGGCACCGGCGCATTACCGCGACCTGGATTTCTGAGCCGGTCCGTCCTATCTGTGTTGTTGAGAGTGATTCTTAGATAGCGCCGTCCTCCGCGACGGATCATCGGAGACGAAGCATGGATGCGTTGGATCTTCTGCTGAAGCGCCGCTCGGTGCCCGCCCGCAACATGGTCGAGCCCGGGCCGGATGCGGCGGCGCTGGAGCGGATCCTGCGGGCCGGCACACGGGTGCCGGACCACGGCAAGCTGGCGCCCTGGCGCATCCAGCTGCTGCGCAAGGACGGGCAGCGCCGGCTGGGCGAGGCGATGGCCGAGATCTTCGCCCGCGAGACCCCGGACGCCACCGAGGCGCTGATCGAGGCGATGCGGCAGAAGCCGGCCCTGGCGCCGCTGCTGCTGGTCGTCACCCACAAGCCGCAGCCCGGCAAGATCCCGGAGCTGGAGCAGATCCTGTCCGGCGGTGCGCTGTGCCAGAACATCCTGGTGGCGGCGCACGCCCAGGGCTATTGCGCAAGCTGGATCACCGGCTGGCCGGCCTACCACCCGCAGATCGTCGAGCTGCTGGGCCACAACCCGGCGACCGACAAGATCATCGGCTTCATCTATCTCGGCACCCCGTCCGAGCCGATGGAGGACCGGCCGCGCCCGGCGTTGTCCGACGTCGTCACGGAATGGTCCGGCCCGCTGGTGCAGGTGGCGTAAGGCGGCGCTTGGTGGGGCGATCGTAGGCTGGGTTCGCATGAGCGAACCCAACAGTGGTTCGGGCGGCACGATGTTGGGTTCGCAGTCGCGAACCCAACCTACATGCTCTCTCACGCCGCCGCGGCCGCCACCCGGTCCGACTCCATCAGCGCCAGGAACGCCCGGGCCGCAGGGTTGACCGGGCCGTCCCCGGCGCCGCGCTCGGCATGGGCGACGCCCAGCTCCCAGCAGATCTCGGGCGGAGCCAGCGTCGCCACCGCCAGCGGCGGGCGGTGCGGGTCGGCCGGATGGGCGGCGATCAGCGCCTCCGGCACCAAAGCGATGCCGAGGCCGAGGGCGACGAGGTCGAGCGCGGTCGGCAGGTCGTTGACCTCGAAGCCGGTGCGGCGCTCCACCCGGATGCGCGAGAAGGCCTGGTCGACCAGTTGCCGGGTGCCCCAGTCGGTCTGGAAATCGACGAAGGTCTCGCGGCCCAGCCGGCTCAGGGCCACGTTCTTCCGGCCCGCCAGCGGATGGTCGTGGCGGCAGGCGGCCACCAGCTCCTCGCAGGCCAGCATGGTGGCCCGGACATCCGGCGGCGGCGCCGGCTGCATCGGCACGAAGGCCAGGTCCACCCGGCTGTCGCGCAGCTTCTCGAACAGCCGGTCCGACCCGCCCTGGCACAGCCGGATCTCGATCCCGGGATGGGCCGCGTGGAACCGGGCCAGCAGCCCCGGCAGGTCGACGAAAGGCGCCAGGCTGTGGGTGGTGCCGATCGCCAGCCGGCCGCGCGCCAGGCCCTGTACCGCGGCGACGGCGTCGCGGGCGCCCTGCGCCGCGGCCAGCACCCGCCGCGCTTCCTCGGCCAGCACCCGGCCGGCGGCGGTCAGGTCGACCCGCCTGGTGCTGCGGATGAACAGCGGCGCGCCCAGCTCCTCCTCCAGCGCCCGGATCGAGGCCGACAGGCCGGACTGGACGATGTTCACCCGCCGGGCGGCGCGGGTGAAGTGCTGCTCCTCCGCCACCGCCAGGAAATGCTCCAGCTGCCTCAGATCCATGGTCGCGCCCGATCCTGCCGATTGTTCTTCGATCATGCTGAATGCGATCTGAACATTCAATTGGAACGCTGAATGCGATGCCGTCATTCTCCAGGCCGGACATGACCGGGAGAAGACCATGAGCGAAGGCCACACGCATCTGCCTACACGGCGCTTCGGCACCACCGACATGGCGATCACCCGGGTCGGCTTCGGCGCCTGGGCGATCGGCGGCGCCGGCTGGGCCGCGGCCTGGGGCGAGCAGGACGATGACGCCTCCGTGGCAGCGATCCGCCATGCCGCCGAGGTCGGCATCAACTGGATCGACACCGCCGCGGTCTACGGCCTCGGCCATTCCGAGGAGATCGTCGGCCGCGCCCTGCGCGAGATCCCGGCCGACAGGCGGCCCTATGTCTTCACCAAGGGCGGGCTGATCTGGGATGAGGCCGACCGCACCGCCGTGCCGAAGCGCGTCGGCGCGCCGGACAGCCTGCGGCGCGAGGTCGAGGCCTCGCTGCGCCGGCTCGGCGTCGAGCGGATCGACCTGTACCAGCTGCACTGGCCGGCCGAGGACGGCACCTCGATCGAGACCCTCTGGCAGACCTTCCTCGACCTGAAGCAGGAAGGGAAGGTGCGGGCCGTCGGCCTGTCCAATCACAATGTCGAGCTGCTGGCGCGGGCCGAGGCGGTCGGCCATGTCGACACGCTGCAGCCGCCCTTCTCGGCGATCCGCCGCGATATCGGGGCGGCGGAGCTGCCCTGGTGCGCGAAGCACGACACCGGCGTCATCGTCTACAGCCCGATGCAGTCCGGCCTGCTGACCGGCGCCTTCACGGCGGAGCGGGCGGCGGCGCTGCCGAAGGACGACTGGCGTTCGCGCTCGCCGCATTTCACCGGCGACGGCCTCGCCCGCAACCTGGCGCTGGCCGCGGCGCTGAAGCCGGTGGCGGCGCGGCACGGCACCTCGGTCGCCGCCGTGGCGGTGGCGTGGACTCTGGCCTGGCCGGCGGTCACCGCCGCCATCGTCGGCGCCCGCAGCCCCGAGCAGGTCGATGGCTGGCTCGACGCCGCGACGCTGGAGCTGACGGCGGCGGATGTCGGCGAGATCGCCGCCGCGATCGAAAGCACCGGCGC
Source organism: Inquilinus sp. OTU3971 (assembly GCF_038440215.1). Lineage (NCBI taxonomy): Bacteria > Pseudomonadati > Pseudomonadota > Alphaproteobacteria > Rhodospirillales > Rhodospirillaceae > Inquilinus > Inquilinus sp. OTU3971. Next base: position 20,926 of record NZ_JASATH010000030.1, read on the forward strand.
CGGCACCGGCCCGGTGCGGCCGTAACGGGTTTGCGTGGACCGGATTCGCCTCCGGGCGGCCCGGTCTACGCGACTGTCAGCGTATCCCCTTCGGCGATCCGGCCGCCGGCCAGCACCTCGGCATAGATGCCGCAATCGGCATGGCCGAAGCCGGTGATCAGGGCCTTGGGGATGTTCAGGTCGCGGTCGCCGGTCGCCGGGTTGACGTTGGTGGCGGCGCAGCGGGTGATCCGTGAGACGACCTTGAGCCGCGCCGGCCCGATCGCCAGCTCGCGCCCGATCCAGTCGAACTCCGTCCAGGCCGGCAGGCCGTCGAGGATGAGGTTGCCGCGGAAGCGCCGCGGGTCGACCGGGGCGCGCGTCACCCGCTCGATGTCCTTCACCGAGGCGAGGTTGATCAACGAGACCAGCTTCTCCGGCTTGTCGGTGAAGGCGATGCCGGGGGCGGAGACGATCTTCACCGCGCCGCGCGGGTCCTTCATGAAGGCGTTGAGGAACTGGTTGATCAGCTCCTGCCCGATCGGCAACGACAGCAGGCCGCGCGCCACCTGCTTGCCGTCGCGCTTCAGCGTCAGCGCCTCCGTGGCGTCGTCATAGTCGATGCCCAGCAGCGCCAGCCGCTCATCGGTCATCCGCTGTAGGAACTGCCGCTTCGGCTGCCAGCTCGGCGCCGTCGGGTCGCATTGGCTGGCGCCGTGCACGATGGCGAAGCGCCGGTCATGCGGCAGCGTCTCGCCGGCGGCGAGATCGGTGGCGGCGAGTTTCTGCCCGGTCATACCCTTGACGGGGTAGCGGTACAGTTCGGCGAGGCGGACGGCGGTCATGGCGGGTCTCGGGTTTCGGGCAAAAACCCTAGCGCGTTATGGCCGGCGGAAACAATCAGCGCGCCGAGGATCGCCGCTATGCGCGATTGGGACCGGCCCCCACCAGCGCGATCACCGTGAGCAACTGCCGGACGTTCCCGGCGGCTCTTGTTGCAGCCCGGCCACACCCCTACATCAGTCCTGCATCCTCCCGGATCGCACTGACGTGGATCAAGGCGGGGTCGGGCTTCGTGCAAGACGATCCTGCCGGACAGTGGAGACAGAGTTTATGGACCTTCAGAAGTTCACCGAGCGCAGCCAGGGATTCCTCCAGGCCGCTCAGACCGCGGCTTTGACCCGCGGCCACCAGCAGCTTTTGCCCGAGCACCTGCTGAAGGTGCTGCTCGACGACGAGGAAGGGCTCGCGGCCAACCTGATCCGCAGCGCCGGCGGCCGGCCCGAGGCCGCTTCCCAGGCGGTGGAGCAGGCCCTGGCCAAGCAGCCCAAGGTCGAGGGCGGCGGCGGCCAGGTCTATATGAGCCGCGAGCTGGCGCGGGTGCTGGACCAGGCGCAGGAGCAGGCGAAGAAGGCGGGCGACCAGTATGTCGCGGCCGAGCGCCTGCTGCTGGCGCTCGCCATCGCCAAGGAGACCGAGGCCGGGCGCGCCCTGGTCCAGGCCGGCGTGACGCCGCAGGTGCTGAATCGCGCCGTCGACGCCATGCGCAAGGGCCGCACCGCCGACAGCCCCGGCGCCGAGGCCCAGTACGACGCCCTGAAGAAATACGCGCGCGACCTGACCGAGGCCGCGCGGTCGGGCACGCTCGACCCGGTGATCGGCCGCGACGAGGAGATCCGCCGCACCATCCAGGTGCTGTCGCGCCGCACCAAGAACAACCCGGTGCTGATCGGCGAGCCCGGCGTCGGCAAGACCGCGATCGTCGAGGGGCTGGCGCTGCGCATCGTCAATGGCGACGTGCCGGAGAGCCTGAAGAACAAGCGCCTGCTGGCGCTCGACCTCGGCGCGCTCGTCGCCGGCGCCAAGTTCCGCGGCGAGTTCGAGGAGCGGCTGAAGGCCGTTCTGCAGGAGGTGACCTCCGCCGCCGGCGAGATCGTGCTGTTCATCGACGAGATGCACCAGCTGGTCGGCGCCGGCAAGGCGGACGGCGCCATGGATGCGTCGAACATGCTGAAGCCGGCCCTGGCGCGCGGCGAGCTGCACTGCGTCGGCGCCACCACGCTCGACGAGTACCGCAAGCATGTCGAGAAGGACGCGGCGCTGGCCCGGCGCTTCCAGCCGGTGTTCGTCTCCGAGCCGACGGTGGAGGACACCATCTCGATCCTGCGCGGCCTGAAGGAGAAGTACGAGCTGCACCACGGCGTGCGCATCACCGACGGCGCGATCGTGGCCGCGGCCACCTTGTCGAACCGCTACATCACCGACCGGTTCCTGCCGGACAAGGCCATCGACCTGGTCGACGAGGCCGGGGCGCGGCTGCGCATGCAGGTCGACAGCAAGCCCGAGGAGATCGAGGCGCTGGACCGGCGCACCATGCAGCTGAAGATCGAGCGCGAGGCCCTGAAGAAGGAGACCGACGCGGCCTCGAAGGACCGCCTCGCCAAGCTGGAGCAGGAGCTGGCCGAGCTGGAGGAGCAGTCCTCCACCCTGACCGCCGCCTGGACCGCGGAGAAGGAGAAGCTGTCCGCGGCGACCAAGGTCAAGGAGCAGCTGGACCAGGCCCGGGGCGAGCTGGATCAGGCGCAGCGCGGCGGCAACTGGGCCCGAGCCGGGGAGCTGACCTACGGCGTGATCCCGGAGCTGGAGAAGAAGCTCACGGAGGCCGAAGCGGCCCAGGCCTCGCACATGGTGCGCGAGGAGGTGCAGGCCGACGACATCGCCGCCGTGGTCAGCCGCTGGACCGGCGTGCCGGTCGACCGGATGCTGGAGGGCGAGCGCGAGAAGCTGCTCCACATGGAGGAGAAGCTGAAGACCCGCGTGGTCGGCCAGGATGAGGCGCTGACCGCCGTCGCCAATGCGGTGCGGCGCGCCCGCGCCGGGCTGCAGGACCCGAACCGGCCGATCGGCAGCTTCCTGTTCCTGGGCCCGACCGGCGTCGGCAAGACCGAGCTGACCAAGGCGCTGGCCGAGTACCTGTTCGACGACGACACGGCGATGGTCCGCATCGACATGTCGGAATACATGGAGAAGCATGCGGTCAGCCGGCTGATCGGCGCCCCGCCGGGCTATGTCGGCTATGACGAGGGCGGAGCGCTGACCGAGGCGGTGCGGCGCCGGCCCTACCAGGTGATCCTGTTCGACGAGGTCGAGAAGGCCCATCCGGACGTCTTCAACGTGCTGCTGCAGGTGCTGGACGACGGCCGCCTGACCGACGGGCAGGGGCGGACGGTCGATTTCCGCAACACGCTGATCGTCATGACCTCGAACCTCGGCTCCGAACATCTCGCCGTCGCCTCGATCGAGCAGGACGAGGGCGAGATCGACTTCGTCAGCCGCGAGAAGGTGCTGATGGCGGTGCGCCAGCACTTCCGGCCGGAGTTCCTGAACCGGCTCGACGAGATGATCGTGTTCCGCCGCCTGACCAGGGCGAACATGACCGGCATCGTCGAGATCCAGCTGGGCCGCCTGCGCCAGCTGCTGGCCGACCGCAAGGTGGTGCTGGAGCTGGACGACAAGGCCAAGGGCTGGCTGGCGGAGCAGGGCTACGACCCGATCTACGGGGCGCGGCCGCTGAAGCGGGTGATCCAGCGCGAGCTGCAGAACCCGCTGGCGACGGCGATCCTGGAGGGCCGGGTGGCCGACGACAGCGCGGTCAAGGTCACTGCGGGCGAGGAGGGGCTGGTGCTCGAACCCCAGCCGCTCGCCGTGGCGGCCTGACCGGGCAGGGAAGGGGCGCTGCGGCGCCCCTTTTTCCTACACCGTGATCTCGAAGACGAAGTCGAGGAAGGCGCGCACCCGCGCCGGGGGCAGGCCGCGCGAGCGGTGATAGGCGTAGACCGGGAAGCGCTCGTCCGACCAGTCGGGCAGCAGCCGGACCAGCCGGCCGGAGGCGATCAGGTCGCGCACGCTGAACTCCAGCGGCTGGCCGATGCCCTGGCCGCCCAGCATGGCGCCGATCAGGCTGCCGGAATCGTTCACCGTCAGCCGCCCCCGCACCGGGACCGACAGCACCTCGGCCTTGCGCCGGAACTCCCACTCATAGGGCCGGCCGGTGGCGGCCTCCTTCACCAGCACGCATTCATGGTCGTCGCGGACCAGGTCGTCCGGATGCTGCGGCCGCCCGCGCCGGGCGACGTAGTCTGGGGAGGCACAGGTCAGCACCCGCGTCTCCAGCAGCAGCCTGCTGTTCAGGCCCGAAGGCTCCGGCTCGCCGAAGCGCAGGGCGATGTCGAAGCCCTCGGCCACCAGGTCGCCGATGCGGTCGCGCACCACCAGCTCCAGCTCGATCTCCGGATGGCGCGCCATGAAGCCGGCCAGGCGCGGGGCCAGGACGGAATGGCCGAAGGCGGCGTCGGCATTGACCCGCAGCCGGCCGCGCACCGCCGTGGCGTCGCCCGACGCCTCGGCCGCCCGCTCCTCGATGCCGGTCAGGTGCGGCATCACGCCGTCGTAGAAGCGCCGGCCCTCCTCGGTCAGCGTGATCGCCCGCGGCGTGCGGTCGAACAGCCGCACGCCCAGCCGCGCCTCCAGCCGGGCGACGGCGCGGCTGACGCCGGACTGGGTCAGCCCCAGGCTGTCCGCCGCCCGCACGAAGCTGCCGGCCTCGACCACCGCGGCCAGGGCGCTGATGCCGCTCAGCAGGCGGCCGTCGAAGGCCATGAGCACGACTCTGAGTCATTGAAATGATGTCGACTATGCGCTCGTGTCGTGGCGGGTCAAGCCATAGGGTCTCCGGCAGCGGCGAAGGGCGCCGCAGCTGATGGAGATCCCCATGGGTGGCAAAGTCGTCGCCGTCACCGGCGCGTCGAGCGGCATCGGCGAGGCCGTGGCCCGCCATTTCGCCAAGGCCGGCGCCGCCGTCATGCTGGGCGCCCGCCGCCTGCACCGGCTGGAGGTCGTGGCCGACGAGATCCGGCGCGACGGCGGCCGGGTCGCGCTGCAGCGCCTGGACGTCACCCGCCGAGAGGATGTCGAGGCCTTCGTCGAGGCCGCGGTGGCGCAGTTCGGCCGGCTGGACGTGATCGTCAACAATGCCGGGGTGATGCCGCTGTCCCCGGTCGCGGACCTGAAGGTCGAGGAATGGGACCGGATGGTCGACGTCAACCTCAAGGGCGTGCTGTACGGAGTCGCCGCGGCCCTGCCGGTGTTCCGGACCCAGGGCTCCGGCCACATTGTCAATGTCACCTCGGTCGCCGACCGGCGCATTGTGCCGACCGCCGCGGTCTATTCGGCGACGAAGTTCGCCGTGCGCGCCTTCTCCGAAGGGCTGCGGCAGGAGATCGGCGGCGGCATCCGGGTCACGGTGGTGGCGCCGGGCGCGACGGAATCGGAGCTGGCCAACGGCATCTCCGACCCGGAGCTGCGGCGCGCGGCGATCGAGGATTACCGCCGCGACCTGATCCCGGCCGACGCCATCGCCCGTGCCATCGCCTACGCCGTCGCCCAGCCGCCGGAGGTCGATGTCAACGAGCTGGTCGTGCGCCCGACCGCCCAGGCCTATTGAGCGGAGGCCGTGATGATTTCCTCCCGCATCGCCCTGGCGGCTTTGGCGGTTCTTGCCGCCCCGGCCGCCGAAGCCCAGTCCCCGACCACCCCGGCACAGGCCATCGACATGACGCGCACCGACCTCTCCGAAACCGATCTCGTCGGCATGTGGGTGACCGAGAACGGCCACATCCGCCTCGAGCTGCTGCCCGGCGGCCGCTACGACGAGGCGCGCGGCGCCAAGCGCAGCGCCTATACCGGCCGCTGGGAGATCCGCGGCCCGGGCCAGCTCTTCTTCGCCGACGATTCCGGCTTCACCGCCACCGGCACTGTCGCCGACGGCACCCTGGAGGTGGGCGGCGACCGCTTCCGCCGGGACGGGCGCTGGGACTGACCGGCATGCCGTCCTATCATTCCCATGTCTGAGGAGGAGGACGGCATGATCCGCATCGACCATCTCGACCATCTGGTGCTGACCGTGGCCAGCATCGAGGCGACCTGCGACTTCTACACCCGCGCGCTGGGCATGACGGTGGAGACCTTCGGCGCCGATACGCCGGAGGGGAGCCGCCGCAAGGCCCTGCGCTTCGGCGGCCAGAAGATCAACCTGCACCAGGCCGGGCGCGAGTTCGAGCCGAAGGCGCTGCGGCCGATTCCGGGCTCGGCCGATCTCTGCTTCATCGCTGCGACGCCGCTGGAGGAGGTGGTGGCCCATCTGGAGAGCCTCGGCATCGCCATCGAGGAGGGCCCGGTGCCCCGCACCGGGGCGACCGGCCCGATCCGTTCGGTCTATCTGCGCGATCCCGACGCCAACCTGATCGAGATCTCGAACCCGGCCTGAGACCGGCGGGGCTGTCGCAGTCCATTCAAACCGTCATGGCGAGCCCCGAAGGGCGTGGCCATCCAGGATGGCGGGGTCTGCTCCGGCTGTGTGACGGGATGGCCACCCCCGGTTTTCGCCGGGGTCGCCATGACGGTTGAAGGGCATGCTCATGCTCTTCAAGAGACGGCGAAGCCGACGAAGCAATCCATGCTTCCGCTCTTGCGGCCCTGGATTGCGGAATTCCAGAAGCGAGTCCACCGCGGCGGCGGACTTGGCGGCCCGCGACTTCGTGCTGTAGCCGAAGGACCGGGAGGCCTGTACCGGCCTCTCGGTCGAGCCTTGTGATGTACAGGTTCCCGCTGGAACGCCGCGGATATCCTGGCTTTCCGGCAGCGGGCTAGCCTAATTCGCGATTTTCGTTCATGATATGTTCTATGAAGAAGGCGCACTCCGTCTCCACCCCGCAGCCCGCCGCACCGGCCTCCGCCGATGCCGAGCAGGCGGCGCGCATGTTCGACCGGCTGGCCGAGATGGCGATGGAGCAGGCCGAGGCGATGCATCGGGCCACCATGGCCGCCGTCAAGGCCGATGACGCCGCCAAGGCCAAGGAGTTCGGGCTGGCCTTCGAGCGCGCCGGCCGCGGCGTCAGCCGCATGCTGGCGCTCAAGCTCCACCTCGCCCGCAAGCGCCAGGAGATGGCGGAGAAGGCCGCCACCCACGCCCGCGACGGGGCCGCGGCGAAGGAGACGCGTCGTCACCGGGTGGCCCGCGCCGTCGCCTGCTCGGTCGCCGCCAACCGCGACCTCGATGTTGAGAGCTGCGAGGCGCAGATCGCCGCGATGTGGAAGCGGCTGGTCGACGACCCGGAGATCGACGCCGATCTTTCCCTGGCCGGGCATTCGCTGGAGGAGATCGTCTTCCACCTCTGCCGCGACCTGCGCATCCGCCCCGACCCGGCCTGGCTGGACCCGGAGTATTCCGGCGCCGACTGGTTCGGCCGGCGCCCGCGGGCGGAGGGCGACAAGCCGCCCGCGTCCTGGTGGCCCGAGGACGGCCCGGATGCCGGCCGCTACTGGCATCTCGAGGAAAGCGACAAGATCCCGGTCCGGGGCTGGTACGACATCGAGACCGGCGAACGCCTCGACCGCGCCCCCTGGCTGCTCAAGCCCGGCGGCGGATGACCGCCGCCGCGGACGTCCCAGCCCATCTCCAACCGGCCCAGCCTTCCGCTCTCCCCTCCCTCTCGCGGGAGGGGGAGGGGTCTGCGCGCGAATGCGTGCAGGATCATGGCGGGCCGCTCATCCCCAGTCCCCCCGCTTCTTGCCGGCGCGGTACTGCTTGTGCCGCTGGATCCAGACCTTGCGCGCCCTTTCCCGGGCCAGCGGGTCCTCCTTGCGGTCGAGATGCGCCAGCTCGCGCTGCAGCTTGCCCCAGCTGCGCCAGCGCTCCGGGTCCAGGCTGCCGTCGTCCAGCGCCGCGCGCACGGCGCAGCCGGGCTCCGCCTCGTGGCCGCAATCGGCGAAGCGGCACGCCGCGGCCAGCGCCTCGATGTCGGCGAAGGTCGCGGCGACGCCGTCCCCGGCGTCCCACAGGCCGAGCTCGCGCATGCCCGGCGTGTCCAGCACCAGCCGGCCGTTCGGCAGCAGCACCAGCTCGCGATGGGTGGTGGTGTGGCGGCCGCGGGCGTCGTCCTCGCGGATGCCGCCGGTCGCCATCAGCTCGGTCCCCGCCAGAGCGTTGACCAGGCTGGACTTGCCGACGCCCGAACTGCCCAGAAGCACGGCGGTCTGGCCGGGTGCGAAGCTGTCGCGCAAGCCGTCGACGCCCTCGCCGGTGACGGCGGAGACGACATGCACCGGCACGCCGAGCGCCACCGCCTCGATCTCGGCCAGCGGCCCGTCGCGATCGTCGCAGAGGTCGGCCTTGGTCAGCACGACGATGGGGGAGGCGCCGCTCTCCCACGCCGTGGCCAGGTAGCGCTCGATCCGCCGGGAGTTGAGCTCGGCGTTCAGCGAGGTGACCAGGAAGGCGACCTCGACATTGGCGGCAACGATCTGGCCGGTGGGGCGGCCGGGGCCAGCGGCCTTGCGGGTGAAGGCGCTGCGCCGCGGCAGCAGCTGGTGGATGGTGGCGCTGCCTTCGTCCGGGCGCAGCACCGCCGCCACCCAGTCGCCGGCCACCGGGTAGTCGCCCTCCAGCGCCTCATGGGCGAAGCGGCCGGAGAGCTGGCCGGTCATTTCCCCGGCCGGGGTGACGAGCCGGCAGGCGCCGCGCTGCTGCACGGTGACGCGCGCCGGGCTGAAGCCGCGGGCGGCGAGCGGACGGAAATCATGCTGGAGCGCTGGGCTCCAGCCATAGCGATCGATCAATTCGGGATCCTCGGTCGGAGGGCCTGTCAGGCACCGGCCGAGAGGAATCCTGCTGTCAGGAGGCCCGAACGGCGGCACAGCGAAGGGGGGCGCGAAGCGCGCGGACAATCGCAGCCATCGTTCTAACCCTCCTTTCCGAGCCGTCAGGGGCGATCCAGGGATAAGCCGGCCGGGGCGGGGCGTCAAGCCGGCGCACGATCTTACCGCTTGGAGGCCGGGCCGGGGTCGGGCGATGCTCGTTCCCGCAAACCATCGAAGGGGGCTTCCATGCTGCGCATTCCGGCCGCGACGGCCGTCCTGTCCCTGGCGCTGGCCGCCGCGCCGGCGGCGCAGGCGGCGGAGGGGCTGTGGAGCGTCTACGACTCGGCGCTGAAGAGCGCCAAGTACATCGACCTGACCCACGCTTTCGCGCCGACCCAGCCGGTCTGGCCGGGCTTCGGCAACGCCGAGTTCAAGCCGGCTGTCGCGGGCAACGAGCTGCCGGACTACGCCAAGAAGGGCGACGAGTTCACCTATGCCAAGCACGGCTTCGTCGCCAGCGCCTATGCCCTGCCGACCGACCAGTACGGCACCCAGCTGGACCCGCCGGCGCATTGGGACGAGTTCGGCGCCACCATCAGCGACCTGCCGCCGACCTTCGCGGTGCGGCCGCTGGTGCTGATCGACATCCATGAGAAGGTGGCGAAGGATTCGGGCTACGCCATGACCGTGGAGGACGTCACGGCCTGGGAGGCGAAGCACGGCACCGTGCCCGAGGGCAGCGTCGTGATGGTCCGCACCGACTGGTCGAAGAAGTGGGGCGACGTCGCCCATTTCAACGACAAGCCGTTCCCCGGCGTGTCGCTGGACGCGCTGAAGTTCCTGCATCTCGAGCGCCGCATCCTGTTCCACGGCCATGAGCCGCTGGACACCGACGCCACGCCGACGCTGGAGGGCGAGGCCTGGCTGATGCACAACCACTTCACCCAGGCGGAAGGGGTGGCCAATCTCGACCAGGTGCCGGAGGCCGGGGCGCTGATCACCATCGGCTACGCCAAGCCGCTGGGCGGCACCGGCGGCTATGCCCGCTACATCGCCATCGCCCCGGCCGACTGGCCGCATGGCGTCACCATCGCCGAGTCGCCGGGCGCGCCGCTGCCGAAGCAGACCGCCCCGCTGCGCCGCGGGCCCGACGGGGTGATGCGGCCGACGCCGCAATGACCGTGCAGGGAGGGCAGGAGCCCTCCCCTGCGCAGGAGGAGCCGGGACGGATGCCGGAGCTGCGGATCACCACCGATTTCGAGGGCGGCAGCGTCGCGGTGCTGGACTGCAGCGACCCCGGCGCGATCCGGCTGGCGCTGCGGCCCGACGGCCGGGCGCCGGACATGCAGTGGTTCCACTTCCGGCTGCACGGCGCCCGCGGCCGGGACTGCCGCCTGACCTTCGAGAACTCGGACCGGCTGGCGCGGCTGGCTGGGCGGGACGAGATCCCGGATTGCTGGACCGGCTACCGCGCCGTCGCCTCGCATGACGGCACGGAGTGGCTGCGGGTTGGAGCGGAGGTTCGGGACGGTGTCTTCTCGATCGTCGACCGGCCGCAGCACGACGCGGTCGACTACGCCTATTTCGCGCCCTATCCGCTGGCGCGGCACCGGGCGCTGGTCGACCGCGCCCGACAGGCGCCTCGGGTGGCGCATGAATTGCTGGGCCGGACGCCGGACGGGAATCCGATCGACCGGCTGACGATCGGCCATCCCGGACCGGGCAAGAAGCGGCTGTGGATCATGGCGCGGCAGCACCCGTCCGAGACCATGGGCGGCTGGTTCCTGGAGGGGCTGGTGGGCCGGCTGCTCGACCCGGCCGATCCGCTAGCGGCCGGGCTGCGCGAGACGGCGGTATTCCATATCGTGCCGACCGCCAACCCGGATGGCTGCGCCCGCGGTCACACCCGTACCAACGCGCTGGGCATGAACCTGAACCGCGCCTGGAACGATCCGGCGGCGACCAACGCGCCGGAGGTGGCGGCGATCCGCGGCGCGATGGAAGCCGATGGCGTCGATTTCTGCCTCGACATCCATGGCGACGAGGAGCTGCCCTATAATTTCCTCGGCGGGCCGCTGGAGATCCCGTCGCGCAGCCCGGCGTTGCGCCGGCGCTTCGTCGCGTTCATGCGCGGGCTGGAGGCGGCGAGCCCGGACTACCACCGCCGCCACCCCTATCCGGGCGGGCCGCCGGCCGAGGCCGATCTGCGCATGGCCTGGAACTGGATCGCCGAGCGCTTCGGCTGCCTGACCGTGCTGCTGGAGATGCCGTTCAAGGACCAGATCGACACGCCGGACGCCCGCACCGGCTGGTCGCCGCAGCGCAGCGCCCGCCTCGGCCGGGCGATGCTGGAACCGATCGCCTCGGCGCTGCCGGGGCTGCGGCAGGGCGCGCCCGGCGCCGGGATGTGATAGACTTCGACGGGGATCCGCAGCGAAGCGGGCAGGATGACGATCCTGGGGAGGGCACGTGGTTGGATTTCGGATGCTGGCGTGGGCGGCCCTGGCCGCTTCGGTCCTGATCGCGAGTGGTACCGCGATGGCGGCCGAGACGGATCACGAGACCAAGGGGGTGACCGAGAACAACCTCCCGGTCTTCTACCAGAAGCTGAAGGACCGGCTGCATTTCGCCCTGGCCTGGGACCGGGCCGGCGGGGACTTCTCGCGCTGGCGGGCGGAGGCGCGGGCGAAGCTCTGGGACCTGCTGATCCAGCCGGATGACGCGACGCCTTTCGACGCCCGGGTGGTCGAGGAGCAGGATCGCGGCGACCACGTAGCGCGGAAGATCGTGCTGTCGATCACCGGCAACAGCCGCATCGCCGCGCTGCTGCTGGTGCCGAAGGGGCAGGGGCCGTTCCCGGCGGCGCTGGTGCTGCACGATCACGGCGGCAAGTTCGACATCGGCAAGGAGAAGATGATCCGGCCCTGGGGCGACGACGCGCGGCTGGCCTCGGCCCAGGCCTGGGTCGACAAGTACTATTCCGGCAACTTCATCGGCGACGACTTGGCCCGCCGCGGCTATGTCGTGCTGGCGACCGACGCGCTGGGCTGGGGCGGCCGCCAGAACAACGGCCCGGAGTCGCAGCAGGCGCTGGCTTCGAACCTGTTCAACCTCGGCTCCTCGCTGGCCGGCACCATCGCGGTGGAGGATGTGCGGGCGGCGCGCTACCTGGCGTCGCTGCCGGAGGTCGACAAGGCGCGGGTCGCGGCGATCGGCTTCTCGATGGGTGCCTTCCGCGCCTGGCAGGTGGCGGCGCTGACCGACGCGGTCACGGCCGGCGTCGCGGTCAACTGGATGGCGACGCTGGACGGGCTGATGGTGCCCGGCAACAACCAGCTCAAGGGCCAGTCGGCCTTCAACATGCTGCATCCCGGCATGTTCCGCTGGTTCGACTACCCCGACGCGGCCGCGATCGCGGCGCCGAAGCCGATGCTGTTCTATGCCGGTGAGACCGACCCGCTGTTCCCGGTGGCCTCGGTGCGCCAGGCCTTCGCCAGGATGGAGGCGGTCTGGGCCGATGCCGGCGCGCCGGAGCGGTTCGCCGCCAAGGTCTGGCCGAACGCCCATATCTTCCGGGCCGAGGAGCAGACCGACGCCTTCGACTGGCTCGACCGGCAATTCGGGCGGCCAGAATGAGGGGTGGGCGCATCTCTTTTTCCTCGACCGTCATGCCCGCGAAAGCGGGAATCTCCCTCCGATCTTGGACTTGCGGCTTGGGTGTGCCGAGGGACCGCGCCGTATAGCGGACGCGCGATTTGACCAGGCGGCTGGTCGGGTATGATGGCTTCCAAGAGAAGAACGGCCCGGGCGCACGAGACGCCCGAGCCGGAATAGGTTAGAGCATGAAGTCCGAGGCCTGCAGCGTGATTGCGCCGTCGAGACGAATGTGGAAGTCCGAGGTGCCGTCGCCGTTGATATCGCCAGCGATGGTGGTGACGCCGGGGCTGGTGACCGCATAGCGCAGCTGGCCGGCGACTCCAGTGTAGGCGGCGGCGCCGATGAAGCTGAAGGCCGTGTCGCCGTTCCCGGCATCGCCGTCGGCATCGATCATCCGAACCGAGATCAAATCCCCCGTCTGGAAGTCCTGAATCGTGTCGGCGGCCGAGGCCGTGCTGTCGGACACGGCGGTGTAGCTGAAGTAGTCCGCGCCGCTGCCGCCGTTCAGCGTGTCCGCGCCGCTGCCTCCCCGCAGGACGTCGGCGCCGCCGCCGCCGTTGAGGCGGTCATCCCCGTCGAACCCGATGAGCGCGTTGCCCAGGGCGTTGCCGGTCATCACGTCGTCGTGATTGCTGCCGTTGATCGTCTCGATGTCGTCGGCGATCGTATCGCCCTCGGCCGTGCCGCCGGTGTTGACCTGGGTCTGGAGGTTGATCGTCACGCCCACGGCACTGTCCCAGTAGCTGGCGATGTCGTAGTCGGCACCACCGGTCAGCTGGTCGGCACCGGCGCCGCCGCGCAGGAGATCGCCGCCAGCGCCGCCGATCAGCTGGTCGTCGCCATTGCCGCCCTCGAGGGTGTCCCAACCAGTGCCGCCATCGAGCACGTCGTTGCCGTTGAAGCCCCGCAGCGTGTTCGCCGCGCCGTCGCCAGTCAGGGTGTCGTCGAAGGCACTGCCGTGCAGGTTCTCGACTGCGCTCAGCGTGTCGCCCTCAGCGTAGCCGCCGGTGTTGGCATTGGTCGCCAGGTTGACGGTGACCGCAGATCCGCTGCCGTTGTAGTCGGCCGTGTCGATGCCAGCGCCGCCATCGATCGTATCGGCCCCCGCGCCGCCATTCATGGCGTCGTTGCCAGCGCCGGCATCGATCGCATCGTTGCCCGCGGCGCCGTTGATCGTATCGCTTCCCTCAAGGCCGATGAGCGTGTTTGCAAGCGCATCGCCGATCAGGATGTCGTTCAGCTGGCTGCCGCTGACGCCTTCGATGCCGGTCCAGTGGTCCCCGGCGGCAAAACCCCCGGCGGCCTCGCCGGTGGTGAGATTGACCGTGACGCCGGCATCCGAGTTGAGATAGGCGATCAGGTCGATGCCGTCCCCGCCATTGAGCGTGTCGGCGCCCCAGCTGCCGTGCAGCTCGTCGTCGCCCGCGCCGCCATCGATGACATCGTCTCCCTGCCAGCCAATGAGCCGGTCATTGCCCTCGATGCCGAGGAGCGTGTTTGCAGCCGCATCGCCCTGCAGGGTGTCGTTCAACTGGCTGCCGCTCACGCCTTCGACGCCGCTCCACTGGTCCCCGGCGGCGAAACCTCCTTCTGCCTGACCGGAGTTGAGACTGATGACGACAGCGGCGTCCGAGTTGAGATACGCGATGATGTCGAAGCCGTCGCCGCCATTGAGCGTGTCGTTGCCCCAGCTGCCGTGCAGCTCGTCGTCGCCCGCATCGCCATTGACGATGTCGTTTCCTTGCATGCCGATCAGCCGGTCGTTGCCGCCCAGGCCGTTGATGGTGTCGTCGTCAGCGGTGCCGCTGAAGTTGTCCGCACCTTCCGTGCCGTTCAAAATCGCCATTGTCGAGTCTCTCCAGGATTTTGTTTGGGTTGTCGTTCCCAACGTTCCGGGACGGCATGCCATAGCGGCCGCCGGGAACGAGGCGTAAACAAAAATGCAATGATAAGTAGGATGAATCGCCTACGGAGGCGATTGAGTAACAAATTCTGGAGCATTGGCAAGGCACTTGTTTCCAAATTTCATGAAATTTTATGTGATCATCAGAAATAAGGAGTTTTGGGCGAGATCGCGCAGAGGCATGTCCGCCAAGGGACAGCCCTGTGCGGACGCATCCGCCGCTCCGTCGCAAGGTCCGCTTCTCTGCCCAAGAACGACATTCAGGCGGCCCGGTACGCGCCTTCGATCAACCGGGGCGCGGACGAACTCACCCCCTGCTCCAAGGCGAGGTCGACATCGCGCGGAAAGCCGCCATCGATCAGCTCGCGGCCGGACACCGATTCCCGGATCAGGCGAGGCAGGTCCGTGCCGGCCGCCCGCCAGGCGTCCCGCGCCACCTGGGCCTCGGGTGAGCAGGGCAGCGCCAGCGCATCGATGACGGCGCCGGCGCCCAGCAGATCCTCGATTGCGGGACGGAGGCCGCCATCCGGCCAGCGCTCGCCGGCGGGAACGACGCCGACCGTGCCGCCCCGGGCGAGGCCGAGGGCCGCCCGGGCCACGGCGGCGGCGTTCCTCAGGCAGCCTGCCAGCACCGGCGTGCCGGCGCCGGCCAGGGACAGCCGCGAGCCGTTGGGGGAGGGCAGCATCAGCCTGGTCCCGGCCGGGATCTCCAGCAGGCTCGCCGGCGACAGGCTGAACTGTCCGCCGGCCGCCCGCCGCGGCCGCGCCAGCACCGCGCCGGCGCGCTCCGCCGCCTGCCGGGCGGCCGAGTCGTCGCCATGGGGGAAGGGGACGACCGCCGCGTCCCGCGACACCACCACGTCGACGGCGGTCGAGAACGACAGCACGTCGACGATGACCAGCACCGCGACCCGGTCCCGCAAGGCTTCGACGCCCGCCATGCCCCATTCGGCCAGAACCAGTGTCATCCGGCGTTCTCCCGGCTGATCCGAAGGGGCCTTCCCGGTGCCGTCAGCGCTTCAGCGCGGCGACGCCGGGCAGGTCCTTGCCTTCGAGCCATTCCAGGAAGGCGCCGCCGGCGGTGGAGATGTAGGAGAAGCGGTCCTCGACCCCGGCATGGGCCAGGGCGGCGACGGTGTCGCCGCCGCCGGCCACGGTCAGGAGCTTGCCGGCCTGGGTCAGGTCCGCGGCGGCACGGGCCACTGCGACGGTGCCGGCATCGAAGGGACGCTTCTCGAAGACGCCGAGCGGGCCGTTCCAGACCACGGTCTTGGTCTCGGCCAGCAGCGCCTTCAGATTCGCCACCGATTTCGGCCCGATATCCAGCAGCATGGCATCGGCCGGGATGGCCGAATTGTCGACGGCCTCATGCGGGGCATCGGCCTTGAATTCGCGGGCGACCACGCCGTCGACCGGCAGCACGATCTCGCAGCCGGCCGCCTTGGCCTTGCCGAGGATGGTGTGCACGGCATCGGCCATGTCGTGCTCGCACAGGCTCTTGCCGACAGCCACGCCCTGGGCGGCCAGGAAGGTGTTGGCCATGCCGCCGCCGAGGACGAGCCTGTCCACCTTGGCGACGAGATTGCCGAGCAGGTCCAGCTTGGTCGAGATCTTGGCGCCGCCGACGATCGCCAGCACCGGGCGCTTCGGCGCCTCCAGCGCGGCCGACAGCGCCTCCAGCTCGGCCTGCATCAGCCGGCCGGCGACGGCCGGCAGGTGGTGGGCGATGCCCTCGGTCGAGGCATGGGCGCGGTGCGCCGCAGAGAAGGCGTCGTTGACGTAGACGTCGCCGAGCGACGCCAGGGCCTTGGCGAAGGCCGGGTCGTTCTTCTCCTCCTCCGGATGGAAGCGGACATTTTCCAAGAGCAGGATCTGGCCGTCCTTCAGCGCCTTGACCGCCGCCTCGGCCGTCGGACCGACGCAGTCTTCGGCGAAGGCGACCGGGCGCTCCAACACCTCTTCCAGCGCCGGCAGCACGATGGTCTTCAGGCTGAATTCAGGGGTCACGCCCTTGGGCCGGCCGAAATGGGAGATCAGCACGACCCGGCCGCCCTTGTCGGCGATCTCGTCGATGGTCGGGGCCAGCCGGTCCAGCCGGGTGGTGTCGCTGACGTTGCCGTCCTCGACCGGCACGTTCAGGTCGCCGCGCACCAGCACGGTCTTGCCGCGCACATCCACGTCGTCGAGGGTCTTGAAGGCGCTCATCGGATCGGGCTCTCTCGTCAGGGGCAAGATCGCCGGCACCGAACCACAGAGGCCGCCGCGACGCAACCGGGCCGGTGGATCGAGATCGGGTCTGGAAGCCGACGGCACCGCATGCTACCCGGACTCTCCCCACGGCTGACGAGGGATCCCCCATGGCGACCGGCATCGACATCTCGGGCCTGATCAAGTGGGCGCAGCGCGACGAGTGGGCGGAGATGTGGGAGGACGTCTTCTGGGAGCACGTCGGGTCAGGGTGCGAATCCTTCGACCTCGACACGGACGACCTCCCCCGCGTCCTCGGCGAGCATCAATTCATGAATCTGTGGGGATGCGCCTTCGAGGATTTCCTGACTCGCAGCCGCTCCTCAGACGGGCAGACGATCGTTGCCGACTACCTGAAACGATGCGGCTGGAAGGAGCCAGTTCCGGTCAAGCGCTACATGCAGGCGCTCGGGACCTCCGTGATGAGCCTGTACGAGGTCAGCGATATCGTGCCGGGCGAATCCTTTCTTGCCCGCGACCTGATCCGGGGTGGCGAGCCGGTCCGCATCAGCGAGCGCAGCGCGAGCCGCATGCTGAAGCCCTGGGACAAGATCGGAGCGCGGGTCGTCGAATACAGTGGCAAGACCGTGATGGGCGGCGGCGCTCTGGTGTTCGACGCCGCGGCCGCGGAACGGCTGCTGAGCGCCATGGCCGAGCTGCAGAAGCGGATGCGGCGGGAGGTCCGGAAGATCGCGAAGGACGCTGGCGAGCCTCTATCCGATGCTGCCGCCCGGGAGGCGACGGCGCTGATCGTCCTCATGAACTCGGCGTGGGTGTTCACCGGTGTCTGGCTCGATCACTATCTGCCGCGCGTGCTCGGCCTGAAGCGGCCGAAGCTCGTCAACCACGACGGCGACGACATCGTCTTCTGCACGACGCGCTACCCGTGGGCCTCCGGAACCGGGGCCGAGGCGATCCGGGATCGCCTGCGCCGGGTTCCGGACTTCGCCGAGGCCAGCGACACCTTCTGGAACTGGATCGGTCGGGCGCCGGCCGCTGACGCCGGTGGCGGCGAACCGACGCAAGTGGCCGGTCCGGTCGCGGAGATCCTCTCCACCACGCTCGACACCGGCGAGCTGGTGCTCGGGAACATCGAGATCATCGACGGCGCGGTCGTGCTGACGACGAACTCCATGGCGCGGAAGGAGCGTGGATCGGCCCTGCTCGCCGAGTGCCTCGGAGATCTCGTCCGGCCGCCCCTCACCGAGATCCAGACGGTCGAGCAGGCGATGGCGGAATCAGCAGGCCGGTCTCCCGCACCAAGCGGCCCGCCATCCGAGGCCGAGGTGGAGATCGTCCGCAAGTCGCTGGACGCGCATTACCGCGAGACGCTCGACACTCCGGTCAAGATGCTGGGCGGCGTGTCCCCGCGGGCGGCAGTGCGGACCGCCAAGGGCAAGGAGAAGGTGGTCGCCTGGCTGAAATATCTCGAGAACCAGAGCCACCGAAACCCCGACGAGACATTGGCGAGCTACGATCTCTCCTGGATGTGGGAGGAACTCGGGGTGCCCGACCGGCGGCGGTGATTCCCGTCATTTCGGCCCTGGCCGCAATGACGGAAGGGCAGGCTTTCATCAGATCTTCGTCCAGGCCGCGTCCTTCTGCGACGACGCCACGCAGGCGGCGATGAAGCGAACCCCGGCCAGCCCGTCCTCCACCGTCGGCACCAAGAGGGCGTCCGGCGCCGGGTCGCGCTTTTCCAGCCGGGCCAGGATCTGCTCCGCCGCGTCGCTGTAGATCTGGGCGAAGCACTCAAGATAGCCCTCGGGATGGCCGGGCGGCACGCGGGTGGCATGCGCTGCGGCCGGGCCGCTGCCCGGGCCGCCGCGGGTCAGGCGGCGATGCGGCTCGCCCAGCGGCATGAAGGTCAGGTAGTTCGGGTTCTCCTGGGCCCATTCGAGGCCGGCCTTCTCGCCATAGATGCGCAGGCGCAGCCCGTTCTCGTTGCCGCTGGCCACCTGGCTGGCCCAGATCATGCCGCGGGCGCCGCTGGCGTAGCGCAGCAGGATGTGGGCGTTGTCGTCCAGCCGCCGGCCGGGGACGAAGCTCTGCAGGTCGGCGGCCAGCGACTGGGCGCCCTCGCCGGTGACGAAGCTCGCCAGGTTGTAGGCGTGGGTACCGATGTCGCCGACGCAGCCGGCCGGGCCGCTGCGCGCCGGGTCGACCCGCCACTCGGCCTGCTTGCTGCCGGTGTCCTCGGCCTTGGTCGCCAGCCAGTCCTGGGCGTATTCCGCCTCGACCAGCCGGATCTTGCCCAGCGCGCCCTCGGCCACCATCGCCCGGGCCTGCCGGATCATCGGATAGCCGGTGTAGTTGTGGGTCAGGGCGAAGACCTGGCCGCTCCGCTGCACGGCCGCGACCAGGTCCTCGGCATCGGCCAGCGTCGTCGTCAGCGGCTTGTCGCAGATGACGTGGAAGCCGGCCTCGAGGAAGGCCTTGGCCGGGCCGTGATGGACGTGGTTCGGAGTGACGATGGCGACGGCGTCGACCGCCGGACCGCCGCCGTCGCGCAGCTTGCGTTCGCCCTCCAGCATCGCCTGCCAGCTGGGATAGGCGCGGGCGGGATCGAGCCGCAGGTCGGCGGCCGAGGCCAGGGCCTTCTGCGGATCGCTCGACAGCGCCCCGGCGACGAACTCCCAGCGGTCGTCCATCCGCGCCGCCAGGCGGTGCACCGCGCCGATGAAGGCGTCGCGGCCGCCGCCGATCATGCCCAGGCGCAGGCGCCGGCTGGGCGCCCGTTCCGCGGTTCCGGAAACCATGCTTGTCCTCCCTTTTCTGGTCAGATCAGAGCCCGATCGAGAACGCGCCTGATGTGAGTCGGCTGGTGGTGGTTCCGAGAACCGGAGCGCAGCGGACATTTGGGTCCGTGAGCACCGGAAGCGCAGGAACCGCCGCCAGACGGCCGCAGCAGGCGTGTTATCGACGGGCTCAGCGGTCGATGCCGAGCAGGCGGCGGTTGGCCGCCTCGTCGGTGCCGCCGGAGGCGAAATCGTCGAAGGCGCGCTCCGTGACCCGGATCAGATGCGCCGCGATGAACGGGGCGCCTTCGGCCGCGCCCTGCTCGGGATGCTTGATGCAGCACTCCCATTCCAGCACAGCCCATCCGTCGAAGCCGTACTTCGTCAGCTTGGAGAAGATGCCGCCGAAATCGACCTGGCCGTCGCCGAGCGAGCGGAATCGCCCCGCCCGGTCGGCCCAGGATGCGAAGCCGGAATAGACGCCTTGGCTGGCGGTCGGGTTGAACTCGGCGTCCTTGACGTGGAAGGCGCGGATCCGCTCGTGATAGCGGTCGATGTAGCCGAGATAGTCGAGCTGCTGCAGCACGAAGTGGCTCGGGTCGTACAGGATGTTGCAGCGCGGATGGTTGCCGACCCGCTCCAGGAACATCTCGAAGGTGGTGCCGTCGAACAGGTCCTCGCCGGGATGGATCTCGTAGCAGAGGTCGACCCCGGCCTCGTCGAAGGCGTTCAGGATCGGCGTCCAGCGCCGCGCCAGCTCGTCGAAGGCGGTCTCGATCAGCCCGGCCGGGCGCTGCGGCCAGGGATAGACATAGGGCCAGGCGAGGGCGCCGGAGAAGGTGGCGTGGGCCTTGAGGCCGAGACGCCGCGACGCCTGGGCGGCGTAGCGCAGCTGCTGCACCGCCCATTCCTGCCGCGCCTTCGGGTTGCCGCGCACCTCCGGCGCCGCGAAGCCGTCGAAGGCCTCGTCATAGGCCGGATGCACCGCCACCAGCTGGCCCTGCAGATGGGTCGACAGCTCGGACAGGGCCAAGCCGTGCTTCTGCAAGGTGCCGAGCACCTCGTCGCAGTAGTCCTGGCTCTCCGCCGCTCGCTTCAGGTCGAACAGCCGGCCATCCCAGGACGGGATCTGCACGCCCTTGTAGCCGAGCCCGGCGGCCCATCCGGCGATCGAGTCGAGGCTGTTGAAGGGCGGCGCGTCGCCGGCGAACTGGGCGAGGAAGATGGCCGGTCCCTGGATCTCTTTCATGGTTTCCTCCTCCGTAGGGTGCTCGGCAGGCACCCCTCCCTGGGCGATGATTTGTTCGATGCGCGAGCCTAACGCCCGGTCCGGGCACCGCGCAATGCAATCGATTACAGAGTGAACGCCTTTGCCGCCTATCGTCCCGTTCCGGGGCTGGCTTGTCAAACTATTGTCCGATGAATGCTGGACTATTCATTGAAATATTGCTGCCCGACCAGAGCGTGGCGTAAGATAATTGCCGTACCGCTCGGAGAGAGGCGGGACTCGAATGGAGGCCAAGATGCGTTTGATCGCGCTGATCGCCGGTCTGGCGATCGTTCTCGGGCTCACCGCCTGCACGCCGCCCAGCGCGCTCGACACCAACCCGCAATATGTCCGCATGACCCGGGGGGAGTTCGACCGCTACGTGCTGGGCCGGCCGTTCCTGGTCGAAGGCGTGATGGGCGGGCCGGACCGGCTGTTCGAATACCGCCGCAACGGCAAGTACACGCTGAGCGGCCTGGACGGGAACGGCCGACCGATCCTGGTACGGGAGGGCAACTGGCGGTTCGAGGCCGGCACGGTCTGCACCGGCCGGCTGAGCCGCAGCGAGGTCGGTGACAGCTGCATCACCATCTTCTCCTCGCCGCTGGTCGAGGCGCCGGATGTGATGAACTGCACGGTCCGCTGGGTGGGCGAGCGCGGCAATCTCGACGACGGCACGGTGCATCGCTGCCGGGCCACCATGCGGCGTTAGATCGGTCAGTCCTTCGCCGCCAGCGCCTCGGCCCAGGCTTCGAGGCGGGCGGCGAGGGCGGCGTCGCCGTCGATCCCGATCAGCTTGGTGCGGTCGGTGGCACCGCCGACGATGGTCAGCGCCGATTTCGGCAGGCGCCAGCTCTTGGCCAGAAGAGCGATCAAAGCGTCGTTGGCGGCGCCGCGCTCCGGCACCGCCGTGACCGCGGCCTTGAGGAGGGGCGCGCCGTCGGCACCGGCCGCACGACCGGTCACCGCGTTGCGCCCGGCCCGCGGCGTCAGCCGGACCGTGACGCGGATGCCGCGCGGCCCGGCGACGAAGAGCGGGCCTGCCATCCGGGCCTGATCAGGTCACGAGTGCGATATAGATGTTCCGCAGCACCATCTGCAGGAAATAGATCAGCAGCAGCAGCACCACCGGCGAGATGTCGATGCCGCCGAGATTCGGCAGGATCCGCCGAATCGGCCGCAGCGCCGGCTCGGTCAGCCGGTAGAGGGCGTTGCCGATCTGGTAGACTACCTGGTTGCGCGTGTTGACCACGTTGAAGGCGACCAGCCAACTGAGGATGGCGGCGGCGATCACCACCCAGACATACATCTGCAGCACGATGTCGATGATGCGGAAGATTGGGTCGATGACGATCATGCGCCTGTTCCAGAGGTGGTCCGTGCCGGCCCGGTCGCCGAATCCGCCCGTACCGTAACGATGCGGCCGCGGGGGAACAAGCGATGCGACGCGGCCCGGCGGACGGCCCGGCCGCGGAAACCATCAAACTTTCACAAAGCGCGAATTCCCCTGTTGACAGGGGGAGGGGCGGCATCCTACATCACGGCCCGCCGCATCGCCCAGGTGGCGGAATTGGTAGACGCGCAGGTTTCAGGTACCTGTGGCCGAAAGGTCGTGGAAGTTCGAGTCTTCTCCTGGGCACCATCATTCCGATGGGCCCGACGATGCGATGCAGTGGTAATGACCCGCTTGTCCAAGCGGGTCTTTCCTTTTGGGGCCGACGCTCAGCTTTCGGGGAAGGGCCGCGGCCGACTACGGAAGGTGGCGACCGGTGTCCGAACCGATTCTGCATGACGGGGATCTGCCCGACGGCCTCGATCTCGGCGACGTGATCGCGATCGACACCGAGACCATGGGCCTGAACCCGGTGCGCGACCGGCTGTGCCTGGTCCAGCTCAGCGCCGGCGACGGCACCGTCCATCTCGTCCAGCTCCGCCGCGGTGTCTACAACGCGCCCAACCTGTCGGCGCTGCTGACCGACCCGGCGCGGCTGAAGCTGTTCCATTTCGCCCGCTTCGACATCGCCGCGCTGCAGGCCTATCTCGGCGTCGTCACCGCGCCGGTCTACTGCACCAAGATCGCCTCGCGGCTGGTGCGCACCTTCACCGATCGGCACGGGCTGAAGGATCTGTGCCGCGACCTGCTCGGCGTCGAGCTGTCGAAGCAGCAGCAGAGCTCCGACTGGGGCAGCGACCAATTGACGCCCGAGCAGCTGCGCTACGCCGCCAGCGACGTGCTGTACCTGCACGCGCTGAAGGCGAAGCTGGACGAGATGCTGCGGCGCGAAGGGCGCGAGGCCCTGGCGCAGGCCTGCTACGACTTCCTGCCGGCCCGGGCCGCGCTCGACCTCGGCGGCTGGTCGGACCTGGATATCTTCGCCCACTAGCCCGATATGGGGTCACATTCGTGCCGTCTTGTGGCGGTACGGGATCGGCCGGGGCCCAGGCAGGGCCCTCGGCGCAGATCCGGATCGACGGCCAGGAACGACGGATCGTGGTTCGCGCTCTCCGGACCGGCTATAGCAGCCGCCGCGTGGACCATTTGGGAGAAGGCATGGTGGTAACCGCAGGGATCGAGGCCGGCCGCAAGGCGCTGCTGGTGGAGCGCGACGCGCTCGACCGCCTCGCCGAATCGCTCGACGCCAGCTTCGACCGGGCCATCGACACAATCGTCGGCGCCGAAGGCCGGGTCGTGGTCAGCGGCATCGGCAAGAGCGGCCATGTCGCGCGCAAGATCGCGGCGACCTTGGCTTCGACCGGCACAGCGGCGCTGTTCGTCCATCCGGCCGAGGCCAGCCACGGCGATCTCGGCATGATCCACCGCCAGGACGTGGTGCTGGCGCTGTCCAACTCCGGCAACACCGCCGAGCTGGCGGATGTGATCGCCTATACCCGCCGCTTCGCCATCCCGCTGATCGGCGTGACCAGCCGCTCGCCCTCGAACCTGGCGGACCAGTGCGACACCGTGCTGCTGCTGCCGCCGGCGCCGGAGGCGTGCCCGACCGGGCTGGCGCCGACCACCTCGACCACCATGATGATGGCGCTCGGCGACGCCCTGGCGGTGGCGCTGATGCATCGCCGCGGCTTCTCCTCCGACGATTTCCGGGTGCTTCACCCCGGCGGCTCGCTCGGCACCAAGCTGATCCGGGTGCAGGACCTGATGCATGAAGCGGCCGAGCTGCCGCTGGTCGGCCCGCAGACGCGGATGGACGAGGCGATCATCGAGATGAGCCGGGTCGGCTTCGGCTGCGTCGGCGTGGTCGATGCCGACCGCCGGCTGGTCGGCGTGATCACCGACGGCGACCTGCGGCGCCACATGAGCGCCGGCCTGCTGGGCCAGACCGCGGGCCAGGTGATGACCCCCGGCCCGCGCACCATTCGCCCCGCGGCGCTGGCGGCGGAGGCGCTGGGGCTGATGAACCGCTATAAGGTGACCAGCCTCTTCGTCACGACGGAGGATCGGCCGGTGGGCATCCTCAGGGTGCATGACTGCCTGCGGGCAGGGCTGAGTTGAGCACGGTGGCCGCGCCGCAGACGCCGGGCCCGGGCGGGGCGCAGCGCAGCGCCAGCGCCTCGGGCCGTCGCGCGCGCCTGGCCGCGGCCGGCCGCGGCGTCAGCCTCAGCCGAGGCTACAGCCGCATGGTCGGGGTGCTGAAATACGCGCTGCCGGCCGTCGGACTGGTGATCGTCGGCCTGGTCGTGGCGTGGCCGGAGCTGCACTCGTCCCAGGTCGACATCTCCAACCCCGCCGAGCGTCCGGCCGCCGTCGCGGGCGAGATCCAGAATCCGCGCTACAGCGGCGTCGACGAGGCGGCGCGGCCCTACACCGTCTGGGCGAATCTGGCGAAGCAGGTGCAGGACGAGATCTTCGACCTGAACCGCCCCAAGGGCGAGCTGAAGCTGCAGAACGGCCTGGTGCTGAACCTCGACGCCCAGTCCGGCAAGCTGGACCGCAGCAGCAAATCGGTGCATCTCAGCGGCAACGTCACCCTGCGCCGCAGTGACGGCACCACCATGGTCACCGACGCGGCGGACATCGACCTGGCCGACAAGGGCGCGCGCAGCAGCACGCCCGTGACGGCGGAGGGTCCTTTCGGTACGCTGTCGGCCGAGGGCTTCAAGGTCGAGCAGCAGGGCGACGTCATCATCTTCACCGGCCCGACCAAGCTGTTTCTCAAGCCCGGCGCCGACAAGGCCTTCCAGGGAACGCCGCAATGATCCGTCCGCTGATCCTCGCTGTCCTGCTCGGTGTGGTGGCCATGCCCGCCCTGGCGCAACAGCAGCTGCAGCTGGGCGGCGGCAAGGACGAGCCGTCCGAGATCCAGGCCGACGACGCGCTGGAATGGCACCAGAACGAGAAGACCTACATCGCCCGCGGCAACGCCGTGTACAAGCGCGGCGAGCTGACGGTGAAGGCCGATGTGCTGACCGCCTATTACCGCGAGCTGCCGGACAAGAGCACCGAGATCTTCCGGGCCATCGCCGACGGCAATGTGCTGATCACCCGTGGCGATACCACCAGCGCCACCGGCGGCAAGGGGGTCTACGAGCTCGACGCCCAGACCTTCACCCTGACCGGCGGCAACCTGAAATTCGTCAACAACGACGACGTGATCACCGCAACCGACAGCATGGTGTACCGCCAGGCCGAGGATGTGGCGATCGCCCGCGGCAACGCCACGGCGACCCGCCCCAAGGAGCAGAAGACGCTGCGCGCCGACACGCTCACCGGCCATTTCGCCCCGAACGAGAAGGGCGAGAAGGAGCTGTCGGTGGTCGACGCCGACGGCAATGTCAAGCTGACC
Source organism: Inquilinus sp. OTU3971 (assembly GCF_038440215.1). Lineage (NCBI taxonomy): Bacteria > Pseudomonadati > Pseudomonadota > Alphaproteobacteria > Rhodospirillales > Rhodospirillaceae > Inquilinus > Inquilinus sp. OTU3971. The sequence goes on from NZ_JASATH010000030.1 coordinate 46,216, forward strand.
ACGCCGACCGACGTGGTCACCGGCCGGACCGGCCGCTATGACGTCAAGACCCAGTTCGCGACCATCACCGACGATGTCCGCATGACCCGCGGCGGCAACCAGCTGAACGGCGACTATGCCGAGGTGGACATGGCCAGCGGCGTCAGCAAGCTGTTGACCCGGCCGGGTCAGGGCGGCCGCGCCCGGGCCCTGCTGGTGCCGGACGAGAAGGGCCAGAGCCCCGGAGGGCTGCCGGGCCAGCCCGCCACGCCGGCCCCGCCGGCGCCGAAGAAGTAGGGGCGGGCGATGACCAAGCCGATCAGCGCACTTGCATCCGAGACGACGACCGCGCCGCGCCTTGTCGCCAAGAATGACGGGCTCGTCGCCCGCAATCTCGGCAAGCAGTACAAGAAGCGCCCGGTGCTGCGCGACGTCAGCCTGCAGGTGCAGCGCGGCGAGGCGGTCGGCCTGCTGGGCCCGAACGGTGCCGGCAAGACCACCTGCTTCTACATGATCACCGGCCTGATCCAGCCGGATTACGGCACGATCCTCTTGGACGGGCAGGAGCTGACCGACCTGCCGATGTACCGCCGCGCCCGGCTCGGCATCGGCTATCTGCCGCAGGAGGCGTCGATCTTCCGCGGCCTGACGGTCGAGCAGAACATCCGCGCCGTGCTGGAGATCTCCGAGCCGGACCGCTCGACCCGCGAGGCGGTGCTGGAGGACCTGCTGGCCGAGTTCTCGATCAGCCATCTGCGGCGCACCCCGGCCCTGGCGCTGTCGGGCGGCGAGCGCCGGCGCGTCGAGATCGCCCGGGCGCTGGCCAGCCATCCGCATTTCATGCTGCTGGATGAGCCGCTGGCCGGCATCGACCCGATCGCGGTCGGCGACATCCGCGACCTGGTGGCGCATCTGCGCGACCGCGGCATCGGCGTCCTGATCACCGACCACAATGTGCGTGAAACCCTCGATATCGTCGATCGGGCCTATATCCTCCACGACGGGCGTGTTCTGATGGAAGGCGAACCATCCGACATCGTCGGCAATGAGGAGGTGCGGCGCGTGTATCTGGGCGAACGCTTCAGCCTGTAGACCACCGGGCAGCCATGGCCATTTCGCAACGCCTCGGGCTCCGGCAGAGCCAGGCACTGGTCATGACGCCGCAGCTGCAGCAGTCGATCAAGCTGCTGCAGCTGTCCAACATCGAGCTCTCCGCCTTCGTCGAGACGGAGCTCGAGCGCAACCCGCTCCTGGAACGGGAGGAGGGCGAGCGCGGTGATGACGGCGGCGACAGCACCAGCGACCGAAACGACACCGAGCCCCCTGGTTCCGCACCGGCGGGGGCGGTGGCGTCCGACGTCGCCCTGACCGCGCCGGAGCCGCCGGGCATCGTCTCGGCCGATGCGCCGCTCGACACCGACTGGAGCAACCTGTTCACCGGGTCCAGCTCCACCGACCGCAATGACGATTACGGCGGCGAGGCGCAGTTCGCGGGCGCGGGACGTGGCCGGACGGATTTCGCCGACGACCTGCCGGGGCTCGAGGAGACGCTGGCTCAGCGGCCCAGCCTGCGCGACCACCTGCTGAGCCAGATCGCGATCGAGTTCTACGCCCCGGCCGACCGGCTGATCGCGGCGCGGCTGGTCGATCTCCTGGAGGAGACCGGCTATCTCGGCGCCACGGTCGAGGAGGTGGCGGCCGGCCTCGGCTGCCCGCCCGAGCGGGTCGAGGCGGTGCTGCGCCGCTGCCAGCGGCTCGACCCGCCCGGCATCTTCGCCCGCAGCCTGGCCGAATGCCTGGCGATTCAGCTGGCCGAGCGCAACCGCCTGGACCCGGCGATGCGCACGCTGCTCGACCATCTCGACCTGCTGGCCCGGCGCGACCTCGCCGCGGTGATGCGGCTGTGCGGCGTCGACGCCGAGGACCTGGCCGAGATGATCGCCGAGATCCGCGCCCTCGACCCGAAGCCGGGCGCGGCCTTCGACCACGAGATCGCGCAGACCCTGATCCCGGACATCCTGATGCGGGCTGAGCCCGAGGTCGGCTGGGTGGTCGAGCTGAACGCCGACACCCTGCCGCGGGTGCTGGTCAACCGCCGCTACCACGCCGAGATCAGCCGCGGCACCCGCAGCAAGGTCGACCGCGACTATGTCGGCACCTGCCTGGCCGACGCCAACTGGCTGGTCCGCGCCCTGGACCAGCGCGCCAACACCATCCTCAAGGTCGCGTCCGAGATCGTGCGCCGGCAGGACGCCTTCTTCGTCCGCGGCGTGCAGCATCTGAAGCCGCTGACGCTGAAGGACGTGGCCGAGACGGTCGACATGCACGAAAGCACGATCAGCCGGGTGACCACCAACAAGGTGATCGCCACGCCGCGCGGCGTGTTCGAGCTGAAGTATTTCTTCACCCAGGCGATCCAGGGGGCGGACGGGGCCGACGCGCATTCGGCCGAGGCGGTGCGCCACCGCATCCGCAGCATGATCGACGCCGAACCGGCGGACGCCGTCCTGTCCGACGACCGGATCGTCGAAATCCTGCGCGGGGAGGGGATCGACATTGCACGGCGGACCGTCGCCAAGTACCGTGAGGGGATGCGGATACCATCCTCCGTCCAGCGACGGCGTGAGAAGGGTCTGAGCCGATGAGCGCTCCCCCAGCTTCCTCCGCAGCCCGGGATCGGGCCCCCTTCGTTGACATGAAGGCGCCCCATCCCTATGGTCGCCGCCCGAAGGCGGCCCCCAAAAGGCCGCCCCGTTCTTTTTGGGCGCCCGTATCTCATCGTGCAGCAGTAAAGCGACAGCCATGCAACTGACCGTTCGAGGCAAGCAGATCGACGTCGGTGACGCATTGCGCACCCATGTCAGCGACGCCCTCACCAGCACGACCGCGAAGTACTTCAACAACGCGATCGAGGCGAATGTCGTCTTTTCCCGCAATGCCCATCTGATCCGGAGCGACCTGTCGGTCCATGTCGGCCGCAACATCCTCCTGCAGAGCAATGCGGAGGCCGAGAGCCCGTATCACGCCTTCGATGCTGCGGCCGACAAGCTGGCCAAGCGGCTGCGCCGCTACAAGCGCCGGCTGCGCGACCACCACAACGGCGACGCCCAGCAGCCGGCCCTGCCGGCGCAGGCCTATATTCTCGAAGCCGAATCCGAGGAGCTGCTGAACGGCGAGGAGCCGAACCAGCCGATCGTGATCGCCGACGTCTCGACCTCGATCGAGAGCCTGACGGTGCTGCAGGCGGTGATGCGCCTCGACCTGGGCGACCTGCCGGCGCTGATGTTCCGCAACCAGGCCCATGGCCGGCTCAACATGGTGTTCCGCCGCCCCGACGGGAACATCGGCTGGGTCGATCCGAAAGGGACCGAGGATGCCGCCGCCTGAGGGCGGCGCATCCGATCCGTCATGATCGATTTCCTACGCCCCGAGGCGATTCTCGCCAATCTGAAGGCTGCCAGCAAGAAGCAGGCTCTGCAGGAGCTGGCCCGCCGTGCCGCCGAACTGACCGGCCAGCACGAGCGCTTCATCTTCGACGTGCTGCTGGAGCGCGAGCGGCTGGGCTCGACCGGCGTCGGCCGCGGCATCGCCATCCCGCACGGCAAGCTGCCGCATCTGCAGGGCGTGTTCGGCGCCTTCGCCCGGCTGGAGCGGCCGATCGATTTCGACGCGGTCGACGAGCAGCCGGTCGACCTGGTGTTCCTGCTGCTGGCGCCGGAAGGGGCGGGGGCGGATCATCTGAAGGCGCTGGCCCGGATCAGCCGCATGCTGCGCGACGAGAGCCTGTGCGAGAAGCTGCGCGGCTGCCAGAGCGCCGACGCCATCTTCGCGCTCCTGTCCCAGAGCGAGTCGGTGAACGCCGCTTGACCGCCGGCCCTCCGCTCCGCTAGCGGGAGCGGATCGGCCCTCGTCTGCGGTTCCGCCATGCTTCTGCTCGGCCTCGACGCCGGCACCTCGGTCATCAAGGCCGCGCTGTTCGGGCGCGACGGGCGGCAGCGCGCCGCTGCGTCCCGGCGCACCACGGTCTCCCACCCGCACCCCACCTGGTCGGAGAGCGATCCGGAGACCGCCTGGGCCGCGACCACGGCGGTGATCCGCCAGGTCCTGGCCGAGGCCGGGGTGGACGGGTCCGCCGTCGCCGCCATCGGTGTCACCGGGGCCATGGTCGGGGCCTGGGTGATCGATTCCGGGGGGCGGCCGCTGCGCCCCGGCATCCTGTGGGATGACGGCCGCAGCCAGCCCTGGATCGAGAAGAGGCTGGCCGGCGATACCGGCTTCCTGTCGCGCATCTTCGCCTCCTCCGGCTCGGTCATGCAGCAGGGCTGCACCTTGCCGGTGCTGCGCTGGCTGCTGGACCACGAGCCTGAGGTGATGGCCAAGGCCGACTGCGTGTTCGGCTGCAAGGACTACCTCCGCTTCCGCCTGACCGGCCAGCGCGCCGCCGACCCGACCGAGGCGTCGGTGGCGCCCGGCGACGCCCGGGCCCAGGGCCGCAGCGAGGCGCTGCTCGCGCTGTTCGGCCTCGGTCCGCACCGGCATCTGCTGCCGCCGGTGCTGCCGTCCGAGGCGGTGGCCGGGACGGTGACTGAGGCCGCCGCGGCGAAGACCGGCCTCAGACCTGGTACACCGGTGGTCACCGGCGCCGGCGACGTCGCCGCCAGCGTCATCGGTTCGGGCGGGCTCGCCGCCGGCTCGGCCTGCACCGTGCTCGGCACCACCTGCCTGAACGGTGTGGTGCTCGACGCGCCCTCCTTCGAGCCGCCGGATCTCGGCCTGCTGTTCAGCCTGCCGGGCCGGCTGTGGCTGCGCTGCATGGTCAATGTCGCCGGCACCAGCAACCTCGACTGGTGCCTGCGCAGCCTGTGCCCGGACCTGGCCCGGGACCCCGACCCCTATGCCGCGCTGGAGGCGCTGGCCGAGGCCGCCCCACCGGGCGCCGGAGGTGTCGTCTACCTGCCCTATCTCAGCGAGGTCGGGATCATCGCCCCGGCGGTCTCGGCCGCGGCCCGGGCCCAGTTCGCCTGGCTGGTCCCGGGCCACGGCCGGCCTGAGCTGGTGCGCGCCGTCTATGAGGGCCTGGCCTATGCCATTCGCGACTGCTTCGCGGCGATGGCGGAGCGGCCGCAAAGCGTGCTGCTGTCGGGCGGCGGCGGCCGCAGCCGCTTCTGGTCGCAGATGATCGCCGACGTGCTCGGCCTGCCGGTGGAGATCCCCGACGGCGGCGAATACGGGGCCTGCGGCGCGGCCCTGTTGGCCGGGACCGGCATCGGATGGTATCCCTCGATCGGCGACGCGTCGCGCCGGGTCCGCAGGGTCCAGCGCACGCATCGTCCCGATCCGGCGCTGCGGGAGGCCTATGAGGCCGCCTACCGGCGCTACGGTGGGCATCGCGACGCGCTGCTGCGCATGCCCGCACCTATGTCCGACCTTTCTTGACGAGGTCCGGATCGGCCTTCATCATGCCGATTGTGGTCTAGACCACCAGGGCCCGCCAATGACCGACCTACAGCCGAGTCCGACGGACAAGCCGATCTACCAGCAGATCGCCGAGGATCTGGCCGACCGTATCCGCGCCGGCGGTTTCGCCGTGGGCGACCGGCTGCCCTCCGAGCGCGACCTGGCCGACCAGCTGGGCATCAGCCGGATGACCGTGCGCCAGGCCTTCAAGAGCCTGACCGATGCCGGGCTGATCGAGAGCCGGATCGGCCGCGGCTGCTTCGTCGCCCGGCCCAAGGTCGACCAGCGGCTGCAGCGCCTGACCGGCTTCAGCGAGGACATGGCCCGGCTGGGCCGCCGCGCCGCCAGCGTGATCCTGCGCCAAGCCGTGGTGCCGGCGGACGGCGAGGCGCGCGAGGCGCTGGGCGTGGCCGAGGGCGCGCCGCTGGTGCTGCTCGAGCGCGTCCGCCTGGCCGATGCCGTGCCGATGGCGTTCGAGGTCACCTGGCTGAACGGGGCGCTGGTGCCCGGCATCCTCGACCGCAACGATTTCCGCACCGCCTCGTTGTACGAGGTGCTGCGCCACGATTACGGCCTGGTGCCCTGGCAGGCGGAGCAGACGGTCGAGGCCGACCTGCCCGACGCCGTCACCGCCGGTGCCCTCGACATCCCGCGCAGCGCGCCGGTGCTGGTGTTCACCCGGCGCACCGCCGATGCCGACGGCCATGTCATCGAATTCGTCCGCTCCGCCTATCGCGGCGACCGCTACAAGATGCGGGCACGGCTTTCCCCACCGGACACATCGGACTCATGACCTCGACCGCCCTTTCCGGCGCCGCCGCCTATCTCGCCGGCATCGCCGACCGCATCGCCGCCCTGACGGCCACCCAGGGCGAGGCGATCGGCGCCGCGGCGGCTTCCTGTGTCGAGACCATCCGGCGCGACGGGCTGATCTACATCTTCGGCACCGGCCATTCGCATCTGATGGCGGAGGAGGGGCATTTCCGCGCCGGCGGCCTGGCCTGCGTGGTGCCGATCCTAGCCTCGTCGGTCATGCTGCATGAGGGCGCGGTGGTCTCCGGCGTGCTGGAGCGGATGGCCGGCCTGGCCGCGCCGCTGCTCGGCCGGTACCCGATCGGGCCGACCGACACGCTGTTCGTGTTCTCCAACAGCGGCGTCAACGCCGTGCCGGTCGAGGCCGCGCGCCACGGCCGGGAGAAGGGCGCCACGGTGGTGGCCGTGACCTCGATCGCCTATTCCCGGGCCGCGGCCGCCGGCCGGCCGACCCTGGCCGAGACCGCCGACATCGCCATCGACAACCAGGGGCCGCCGGGCGATGCCCTGGTGACCGCCGCCGAGGGGCTGACCGTCGGCCCGATCTCGACGGTGCTGGGCGCCGCGATCTGGAACGCGGTGCTGACCGAGACGGTGGCCCGGATGGCGGCATCGGGCGAGGTGGCGCCGGCCTATATCAGCTCGAACATGCCGGGATCGAAGGAGCGCAACGCCGCGCTGGTGGAACGCTACCGGACGCGCAATCCGCATCTGTAAGGCGACCCTGGCGGACGCTCGGCCAACGACGCGCCGCATCCCGGGCCGCAGGACAAACAGGGGAGAGGGCAATGGCGACGAGATGGTCGATCGTGTCGGGCGTGGCCGCGGCCGCGCTGCTTTGGGGTGCCGCGGCGGCGCAGGCGGAACCGGTGCAGCTGGTGCTGTGGCACATGGAACAGCCGCCGCACCGCGTGGCACGGGTGCAGGAGCTGATCGACGCCTTCAACAAGAGCCACCCGGACATCGCGGTGAAGCAGGAGCCGCAGAGCTGGGGCGAGATCTACGCCAAGGCGCCGGCCGCGATCGCCGCCGGCAACGCGCCGGACATGCTGTTCGCGATCCCGGATTTCGCCCCGATCCTGAAGGATCTGGGGGCACTGCAATCGGTCGACGGTTTCGTCAAGCAGCTCGATTCCGAGCACCATTTCGTGCCCAGCGCGCTGGCGCCCTACAGCTATGACGGCGGCGTCTGGGCGGTGCCCCTCTACAACATGGCGATGTCGCTGTGGTACCGGAAGAGCGTGTTCGAAAAGGCCGGGCTGACCCCGCCGAAGACCTGGAGCGAGTGGCAGGCGGCGGCGGAGAAGCTGACGGCGGACGGTCGCTTCGGCATCGGCCTGCCGGCGAACAAGCAGCTCTACACCGACCAGACCGTCTACGATCTGATGGTCAATGCCGGTGCCGCCGACATCTACAACCCGGACGGCACGCTGCGCTTCGACAACCCGCAGACGGTCAAGGCCTACGATTTCTACAAGGAGCTGTACCAGTTCTCCGCCGCCGACGCGCCGAGCTGGACCTGGGGCGAAGCCGAGGCGTGCTTCGCCAGCGGCGGCTGCGGCATGATCCTGCAGTTCACCGTGATCAGCACCTATGACAGCCAGGCCGAGGGCGACGCCCAGGATCTCGGCGTGGCGCCGATCCCGCATGCCGACGACCGCAAGGAGTCGGGCACCATCGCCTATTCCAACGCGGTGATGATCCTGGCCAAGGACGAGGCCAGGCGGAAGGCGGCCGAGACCTTCATCGCCTGGCTCTTGGAGCCGGAGACCTATGGCCGCTTCCTGAACATGGAGCCGGGGCTGTTCCTGCCGGTCACTGCCGACGGCGCCAAGGCCAAGAGCCTGTGGAGCGACCCGCTGGTGGTGAAGTACAAGCCGCAGATCGAGGCGATGATCGCCAACAGCCGCAACGGTGCCCTGTTCGGCTTCACCGGCGGCCATACCTTCCCCAGCATCGCCGCGATCTCGGCCCAGAACATCCTGGCCGAGACGCTGCAGAAGATCGTGGTCGACGAGATGTCCGCCGCCGACGCGGTCAAGGCCGGGCAGGCCCGGATGCAGGAGGCGGTGAAGTAGGAGAGTGGAGAACTGGTGGTTCCGCTCCACCCATTCACCCTCCCATGGCATTCATAGATCTCTCGGCTTTAGGTCGCGTGGCCTCTCCCGCTTGCGGGAGAGGTCGGACATCCGAAGGATGTCCGGGTGAGGGCATGCCGGCCTGGCCGAAAGCTCGGCTCTGCCGCGGGCGAGCGCGTGATCCGCTCCTGTTCCTGACGCAGCGGTTCCCGGCGTCTCGGCCGCATCGCCCTCACCCGGTCTCGCTGCGCGAGCCCGACC
>NZ_JASATH010000031.1:0-54694 GCF_038440215.1 Inquilinus sp. OTU3971
CCCCCCCCCCCGCGGCGCCCTCTCCGCCCCCCCCCCCCGGTCCACGTCAGCGCGGCCGCACGCCGGGCCGAAGCGGACGGAACCGAAACGGCCGCGGCCGGATTGTTCGACCATGGAAGTCTCGCTGTTTCATAACCCCAAAGCCGGCGACGGCGACTGGCCGGCGGACAAGCTGGTCCGTCTGCTGGAGATGTCCGGCTTCGCCCCGACGCATGTCTCGACCCGCAGCAAGGAGCTGGAGCAGGCGCTGGAGAATCCGCACGACCTGGTGGTGATCGCCGGCGGCGACGGCGCCGTGGCCGAGATCGTGCGCGCGCTGCACGGCCGCGGCCACACCGTGGTGATCCTGCCGACCGGCAGCTCCAACAACATCGCGCGGGCGCTTGGCATCGTCGAGGAGCCGCGCCACGTCGTCGCCGGCCTGGCCAAGGCGAAGCGCACGCCGCTCCGGATCGGCGTGGTCGATGGGCCGGAATGGTCCCGCAACTTCGTCGAGGCGGTCGGCATGGGTCCTCTGGTCGCCGCGATCGAGCAAGGCGCAGCCGGCGGCAAGGAGCACGGCTCCGACCTGGTCGGAGAACGGCGGGAGGAGCTGCGCCGCATCGTCGCCGACTGCGAGCCGCTCGAGGTCAGCCTGACCGTCGACGGCAAGCAGCTGGACGAGAAGATGCTGATGCTCGAGGTCATGAACCTGCCGATGATCGGGCCGAACCTGCTGCTGGCGCCGGAAGCCGACCCCGGGGACGCGCATCTCGACGTGGCCTGGCTGCCGGCGGCGAAGCGCCGCTCGATGCTCGCTTGGCTGAGGGACCCGGAGGCCAGAGGGTCGCCGCTGTTGCGGAGGAAGGCCGAGCGGGTCGAGCTCCACCCGCAGGGCGGCAGCCTCCATGTCGACGACGAGATGGTCGAAGGCGGCGAGGCCACGCTGACCGTCCGGATCGAGCCCAAGCCGGTGATCGTCCTCACCTCGGGAGACGACGAATGAGCAGCGCGACCGACGACCTGCCCGCGGCCCAGTTGCAGCAATGGGAGGAGACGGCGATCGAGTTCGCCAGGCTCGCCGGGGCTGAGATCGTCGCCTCGCTCGGCCGGACCTTCAGCGTCCGGTACAAGACCGGGGCCGGGCAGGGGGACGATCTCTTGTTCCGCGATCCGGTCTCGGAGGTCGATCAGCGAGTGGAATCCCTGATCCGGCTGCGGCTGGCGGAGCTCTATCCCGACCACGGCATCATCGGCGAGGAGATGGAGGACCATCCGGCAAGGCCCGACAGCCCAGTCTGGGCGATCGATCCGGTCGACGGAACTACCAATTTTGTCAATGGCTTGCCGCTGTTTGCTGCGTCGATCGGCCTGCTGTATCGTGGCCGGCCGGTGATCGGCGCCGTGTGGTGCTCGACCAGCCACGCCCTGCGCTCCGGCGTCTACCACGCCTGCGGCCGCGGCCCGCTGAGCTTCGACGGGGCGAAGCTGGAGGTCGGCCCGAACCCGGCGGTACGCCGACGCCTGGCGGGAGAGCCGCGTCTCGACCCTGGCACGGTGCTGCCCTGGGAAACCCGCAAGACCGGATCGGCCGCGATCGAATGTGCCTTTGTCGCCGCGGGCCTGCTGGAGGTGGCGCGGTTCGAGCGGCCGAATGTCTGGGACGTCGCCGGCGGGCTGTGCCTGGTCACGGCCGCCGGTGGCACCGCCTTCACGCTATCGGACCAGGAGCGGGGCTGGGAGCGCTTCACCGGCTTCGGCGACGATCCCCGCAGCTGGCACGGCCAGCTCGTGATCGGACCCGAGTCCGCCGCCATCCGCCGCAAGGACGCCGCCGCATGATCCGGCCTGGATCTCTTTGTTGAAGTTTGCGCTCTAACGCGTTGATACAGCGTAGATACAATGAAATCTCGTGCGAGGTGAGCTGAGGCAAGGTCTGAGGTCATATCATATTTTCCATAATATATATTATCCGACTTACATATGACCTCGGATCCATGCCCACAAGCCGCGTCACTGTCCCCTACGGCAGTGTGATGGCCACCGACAGGTCCTGCGCCCCTCGGACCGCGAATTTGAACGCATGGCCCTCCGAGATCTCCGGCAGCAGCTGCTGCAGCCGGCCGATCGCATTGGTCAGGTGGATCGTGTAGTCCTCGCCGGGTCCGCGCGACGCGACGATGGCGCGCAGCGTGTTGTCCTCCGGGTTGCCGAAGGTGCCGTCGGCCGAGATCACGTAGTGATCCGCCGGGAAGCTCTGCAGGAACGTCTCGGTCATGTTCCGGTCGCTGCCGTGATGCGGCATCTTCAAGATGTCGACCTTCATCGGCAGCTCGACGTCGGGCATGGCGTCCTTGAGGCCCGCCACGATGTCGTCGCCGCGGGCGTCGCCCGTCAGCAGGATCTTCCGTTTGCCGATCTCGACCAGAAGCACGAGGCTCGACAGGTTCGGAACGGAATCGTCGAGGTCGTCGCGGAACAGGCCGGCCACGGCCGCCGGGCTGCCGGCCGCGTTCCGCCACGCCTTGCGCAAGGCGGCCAGGCGCGGCGCGCGCGGGCCGAGGACCGTGACCTTGGCGCCGTCGATGTCCCGGTGCCCGCTGGTCGAGGACAACACATCGTCAAAGGGCGAGTTGCCCTCGAGCTTGAGCTGCACCAGATAGTCCCGCAGCTCGCGGCCCTGGCCGATGCTGGCGAGGACGGCCAGCTCCCGATGCGACCGCAGCTTGCCCCCGGCGACGGCGAGGGTCCCTGCCCCCGCCATCGCCGCCCGGGCGCCCTGTTCCAGCCCGGCGAGGCTCGCCTGCCCCGCTTTGACCGCGTCCTCCGAGCCGACCAGATCGGCGAAGCTGTTGTGCCAGAAGCGGCGGATGTCGAGCCAGGTCGCGGCGCCGGGCCTGTTCTCCGCGATGCCGCCGATCATCTGCAGCACGCCGTTGACGTGGTCGTCATCGACATGGCTGAGCATGGCCAGGTCGACGGTGAGCGTCTCGGCGCCGCCGCGGAGTTGTCCGAGCCGTGGCTTCAGGAAATTCTTCCAGATGCCGGCCGGGCCGCCGTCGATGATCCACAGCCGCTGCTGCCTGCCCTGCTCGTAGCGCAGCAGCAGGGCGTCCCCGAACTTCGCATGCACGGCCTCAAAGACGATCATCGCCCCCTCCCCTATACCGATTGCAGCGCGCGCAGGATGTCGAGCATGCCCGCGCCCTGGAAATTGGCCTCGCGGCCGAGATCGGTGGCCGACCGGCACAGCACTTCCTTGATCCGTTCTGGATGCCCGACCAGCTCGCGGTGCCGCGCCATCAAGAGCGCCGCCGCGCCGCTGACATGGGGGGCGGCCATGCTGGTGCCGTCCATGCGCTTCGTGCCGCAATTGGGGATCGGCGCCGTCACCTTCTCCCCCGGCGCGACCAGGTCCGGCTTGCGCCGGCCGTCCCCGGTCGGCCCCCGGCTCGAGAAGTAGCTGACGCCGTAGGAATGCGGATGGCTGCGGTGGGTCGAACCGACGGTGATGACGGCGTCGGCATTGCCGGGATCGGTGATGCTGATGCCGCGATAGATGCCGAAGGGCCCGCCGCCGGAAAGCGGATCGTCGAAGCCCTGGTTGCCGGCGGCGGCGACCACGACCACCCCGTCGCCGACCAGGCGGCTGCACTCCTCGCAGATCGGGGTGCGGCCGCAGGCGTAGCTGATCACCTCGTGCTTCAGCGACAGGCTGAGATTGACGCCGTGGATCACCGGATTGTCCCGGTTCCGATTGAGATAGGCGACCACCTGCAGGGCCGACATGATGGTGAATTCGTCGCCGTTCCCGTCCTTGTCGAACACCCGGAAGTCGTAGAGGCGCAGGTCGGGGCACAGCCCGACGAGATCGAGCCCCTCGTTGTTCTCGGCCCCCGGCCAGTGCCCGGCCAGGATCCCGGCGACATGCGTGCCGTGCTCATGCGCCGGCTTCTCGTACTTCCTGGCCTGATGCGGCACGGTGATGATCGGCAGGAGCAGGTCCCAGTCGATCTCGCGGCCGCGGCAGACGCGGCGATTGAGGTCGAGCAGCTCCTCCTGTTGCGCCTTGCTGAGCTTTTTGCTGCGGCCGACGGCCGTGGTCACCTTGGCCGACTGGCGGGACGACAGCAGGTCGCGCAGGAAGGTGAAGTCGTAGGTGGCGACGATGCGCGACTGCTCGATCGGGATGTCCTGCGGCCCGGCCGGAGGCGGGTACCGCCCGCGGTCCAGGAATGCGGGGTGCTTGGCGTCGATGCCGCAGTCGATGACGGCCCAGGCCAGGCCCTGGCTGCGGATCTGGAACACGTTCTGGGCCGCGTCGCCCTTGACCGCGGCGCGGGATTCGAACAGGGCGGTGGCGGTGGTCCGGTTCAGGCTGATGTTCCAGATCTCGCCGGGCTCACCGCTCCCGGGCGCCCGGACGATGCGATCGACCAGATCGAGGAAACCCTCCAGGATCGGGCGGATGCGGTCGATGCCGTTCGCATCGGCCTGCAGCGCGTCCGCCAGTGCCGCGCGGTTCGGGTCGGTCCGCGGGATCGCGATGAAACCGGCCAGGACCACGAAGCGCAGATACTCCCAGCTCTTGGTGGTGCTCAGCAGCCGCTTCAGACTGATCCCGTCGGGGCGGTCGAGCCATTGGCGGATCGGCGCGAAGCTGGCCAGCTCGGTCGGCAGCCCGAGCCACCAGCTGGTCATCGGCACCACCACGCAGATCAGCTCGGCGAAGGTGAGCCGCACCACCACCGAGGAGCGGCTGTAGGCCAGCCGCGTCTCGTCGCGGCGGCGACGGCGGTCCGCTGCCGGCTCGTCGACGTGGTAGCTGTCGAGCCCCTGCTCCAGCATCACGGCCACGTTGCCGGCGGTGTGGCCAGCGCGGGGCGTGAGGATCAGGTCATGCCGGTCCGACGCATCGGACCGGGCATAGGCCAGCCAGACATCCGGCAGGATCGGGCTGTCCTGGGTGAAGCGCTGGTGGCCGAAGGTCCGGAAGATCAGCCGGCGCAGCGTGTCCTCGCTGATGGCCGGCGCCGGTGGGACGGGTCTGGACGGTCGCGCCATCGGTCACACCTCCGCCTGCGGGCCCGGTGTCACGCCGCGAAGGGGGCGTGGAAGGGCGGGAACAGCGGGAAGGACGTCCCCTGCTGCACCAGCATCACGACCAGGATCACCGCCGCCCACAGGGTGAGCGCGATGCCGACATCGACGACGCGGTTGATGATGACCTCCTCGTCGCCGATACCGGTGGTCACGGCCTCGAAGACCTCCCAGAGCACGGTGAGCGCCACGATCAGCCAGATCGGCACGAACCAGATGCCGAAGACGATTCCGGCGAAGCCGTGGGCGATGGTCCAGATGTCGACGGGCCGGGAATCCGTGGTCGGATCGAGCTTGGCGTCGACCAGGACCACCACGCCGGTCAGCACGGCCCAGACCAGCACGGCCGCCCAGCGCAGCCAGGGTGGTAGCGCGGTCCCGTAGGTCGAGGAGATCAGCAGAGCGCCGACCAGGACGAAGAGGGCCGCGGCCACCAACGACCACAGGGTGGGCCGGGTGCCGGCGGCAGCAGCGTCAGCCATGACAAAGCTCCTTGGAATTGGCCGTCCGCCGATGCGCCGGAGCCGTGCCCCGGCGCATCGGGCGGAACGATCAGACCACCGCGCCGATGATGATGCCGCCGACGATCGGGACGATCAGCACCACCCATTCGAGCCACGACGACGGGCTGAACTGCGCGCCGCCGATGACGGTGACCCCGCCGCTGCTGGAGCCGCTGGCCTGGACAAAGGGCTTTCCCACCACCGGCACGAAGATCAGGCCGGCGGCGGACACCAGGCAGCCGATGCCCATGCCCATGGCAGTGTTCGCCATCTTAGGCGCCCAATCGAGGACTTGCGGCAGCGGCAGAACGATTGCGAGCACGCCGATCACGGCCACGATCGCGATGAGAATCCATCTCATGATTATCTCCTTTAAAATATAGAAATCGCTATATAGTGCTATATTGAATTCTTGAATTTATATTTATTATATGATATCTGTTGATCTTGGTCAAATTATGGCGTCAACCCATTTCGATTTCAGGGATTTGAAGAGATGTCGATGCAGGCCATTGGGCTGGACCGGCTGCGCATACCATTCTTCGTCGCCGCCGCCGTCCTGCTGTTTCTGGTGATCCTGGTGGAACTGGCCTCGATCGCCGTCCTGGGGACGGCGGCTCCGGCCGGCTTCGATCCGCCGACGCCGGGGTTCGGGATCCGCTATCTCGCCATCCTCGACCTGCTGCTGGCCTATACCGTCGCGACCATGGCGCTCGGCCTGATCCTGCCGCGCGGAATCCAGGGCCGCGTCCAGGGCATCGTCGGCCTGATCCTGTCGCTGCTGGGGCTGCTGGCGGCGATCGTGCTGATCTTCCTGGCGTTGGCCGCGCTGATCCTGATGGTCACCCTGCTGCTCGCGGTCCCCTTCGGCACCATCGCCTATCTCGTCGTCTGGGGGGATTTTCCGGAGACCGCGGCGCGGATCACCCTGTCGCTGGTCATGCTGTTCAAGCTCGCCTTCTGCGTCTGCCTGGTGCTGGCGCATCAGCGCTTCCTGCAGAACAAGGGCCTCGTCATCCTCACCGCCGTCTCGCTGGGCGCCACCTGGGTGGTAGCGTTCCTGCACAGCTTCCCGCCGGGCTTCCTGGTCAGCATCGCCGACGTCATCGGCGCGCTGGTGATCGCCATCGTCGGCGCGATCTGGCTGATCCTGCTGCTGATCGGCTCGATCGTGGCGGTGGTCGCCAGCCTGCGCAGCGTGCGGGTGGGCTGACATCAGCGGAACTCCGCCGTCGCGGCGCCCGCCCCCAGCGGCCGGAAGCTCAGCTCTCCGCCTTCGGGATAGATGACGATCGACGCCTCGGCGTCGTCGGCGCCGCATCGGACTCCGCCGCCGGACCGCCGGCCCTTCTTCCAGCCGCCGGTGCAGAGGTCGCCGATCTCGGCATCGGTGAAGGTCGCGCCGGACGCGCAGAGACAGGCCTTCTGCGGACAGCTCCTCCCCTCCTCCTCCCTGCAGTCATACTCCACGGCGATGCCGCGCCCGGACGTCAGCGCCAGGCGGGCGACGCGCAGGTCCTCGTCGGCGGCGGGGGCACGGCGCTCGACCTCCGCTCCGGCATTGACCGAGACCCGCGGCGGATTCATTTCCAGCCCGGGCGCGAAGGGCGACATGACCGCGTTCATCGCCGCCGCCCAGTCCGGCGGGTCCCAGCCCTTCTCCTCCAGCGTCTCCTGATCGGAGGGCGGAGGGTTTCCGCCCTCCGGCGAGCGCAGGCTGCCGAAGGCGACCACCGCGGCGAAAGCGATGCCGACCAGGACGAGGATGACGATCAGGAGGCGCATCCTAGAAGCCCACGCTGACGATCCAGGCGAAGAAGGCGGCCAGGCCGGCGGTCACCAGCACGTTCAGGGGAATGGCCACAGGCAGCGGCCAGCACTGCCAGTCCGGGCCGGTCCGGGAGCTCTTGTTGGCGATGGTGTAGGCCATCACCTCCCAGGGGTCGTCGTAGTAGCACCAGTAGAGGATCGTATTGCCAACCGACTTGGCGATCGCTCCGACGATCAGGGCCGGCAGGAACAGCACCGCCATCCAGCCCATGTAGGAGAACCAGAAGAACGGCCCGAGGATCCGGTTCTGCCAGACATGGATGAATTCGTGGTTGTGCAGGTCCGAGCCGGGCCGGTGGTCGCCGGAGCTTGTGTGCAGCATCCGGCTCATCACCGCCCCTTGGGTGAAGGCGAAGTCCTTCTTCAGGCAGAAGCCGCTCTTGTAGCGATGCGCCGATTGGCGGCTTTCCGGTTCTCCATCGGCATGGTCGCCCCAGACGATGTTGATCAGGTGCAGGAGCACACCGTTGGTCGATCCGGCGAGCCCCCAGGTGACGTCGAGCAGGAAGGTCAGGACGCCGAATCCGAGCCAGCGCTGGATCGCCCACAGCCCGTCGTTCAACCCGACCAGGCCGCCGATCACGAGCGCGATCCAGAGCAGCCCGTCGACGCCGATGATCGGGTCGCCGAAGGCCCAGCTCACCAGGTTGATGACGCCGGGCCAGATGGTGAACAGCAGGCTGGTGACCACGACTGTGCCGTCGGTGTTGCCGCCGAGATCGAGCACCAGGCTGATGAAGGTACGGGCCAGGAACGCGCCCAGCGCCGCGGTCAGGAAGGTCTCGAGGGCGCGCAGTGCCACCGACCCGGCGCCGTCGCCTTTGACCGCCCGAATGATCGCGGCGAGGATCGCCCCGACCAGCCCGATGCCCAGAGCCACCAGAAGGGGCTCGAGGGCGAAGATCCGTGCCACCATGGAATAGGCCTCCGTATCGCAGCGACTATGGGGTGAACGGCTTGAGCACGACGCGCTCATCCGGCCGGATCGGGCCGCGCAGCCGGCAGCCGATGGCGCTGGGCGAGACGCGGATCGTCAGGTCGACCGCCGATCCCTTGGCGACCAGGGTTCCCGATGCCGGGACGACGGCGACGACCTGATCGGCCGTTCCCGCCTCGCACCGGCCGCTGATCCGGGGGGCGAGGCCGGCGGATTGCAGGCTGCTCGTGGCGGTCTGCTGCGTCGTCGGCACCGCGATGGCGGGAACGCCGATTCCGGGATCGATCGTCAGCTTCACCGTCCCGCCGCGCGCCACCTGCGCGGGCGGCATTGGATCCTGGCCGACCACGGTCTCGGGGGCCTTGCCGCCGGCCGGACCCGCGATCCGCTCGACCCTGAAGCCGTGGCTCACCCGAAGCGTGCTCTCCGCCGCCGGGAAGAGCTGGCCGACGACGTTTGGCAGCTCGGCGCCCGCGGCCACGCGCAGCGTGACCTGGCCGCCCTCCTCCAGCTTGGTGTCGGCGGCCGGGTCCTGGCCGGTGACGATGCCCGGCGCCTTGTCGCTGTCGGGGTCGTCCGTCGTCGTGCCGACGGTGAGCTTGGCTTCGGTGAGCCGCTGCTGGGCTTCGGCGAGCGGCAGATCGACCACGTTCGGGACCTTCGTTCCGCCGCCTGTGAACAGGATGATCGCCACCACCACGCCAGCGACCACGGCGACGCCGCCGCCGATGGCGGCGAAGATCCACCAGGGCAGCCCCTTCTTCGGGGCGGCGACCGGCGGGGCGGCGATGTCGAAGACGACGACCGGGCTCTCCGCGAAGTCGTTGTCCGGGTCGTTGATCGCCACCGCCCGGACCTTGAGGGAGTAGGTTCCCGCCTTGGCCGTCGGCGGCGCCTTGATCCGGACGGTGAAGGTGTGCGTGCCGCCGGCGGCGAACTGGCGCTCACTCTCGCCGTCGACGCTGAACCATTCCGCCTTGGCCTCGCCCTGCGGCTCGACCGTGACCCGGCCGGAGAGACCCTGGCCGGTCTTGTTGGTGACGGTGAAGGTGACCGCGCCGGTGCTGACGGTCTGGTTGCTCTCGGTCTCGTGCTTCAGCTGGGCCTTGGCCGGAATATCCGGGATCTCGAAACTCGGCATGACTATCCCTCTTTGCCAGTTCTGCGGTCGCCGGCCCTGGTGCCGTCGCGGCTACTGGTCGGATGGTTGGAAAATGAAGCGATCGGTGGGCGCGATGAGGACGTCAAATCTTCTGCACGGCAGGAGTGGGCTGCGAGGCAGAGCCCGGATCGTCACGGTGACCGTCGAACCCTTGGCGACGAAGATTCCCTGTTTCGGGCTGAGGTCGATGACCTGATCGCGCACTCCCGTCTGCTCGCAACGGCCGACGATGTTGACGTTGAGCCCGGCGGCTTGCAGGGCGTTGACCGCATTCTGCTGCGTCGTCGGGATGGCGATGCTGGTGGGGACGGCGACGCCGGGGTCGACGGTGAGCTTCACCGTACCTCCCAGCGCGGCACGCGCGGGCGGCAGCGGGTCCTGGCCGATCACGGTCTCGGGCGCCTTGCCGCCGGCCGGGCCGGCGATCCGCTCGGCCTTGAGGCCTCCGTTCACGCGAAGCACGCCCTCCGCCACCGTCAAGGTCTCGCCGCGCACATCCTTCACCTCCACGCCCTGCGCCACGCGCAGGGTGACCTTGTCCCCCTCGTTCACCTCGGTGTCGGCCACCGGGTCCTGGGCAGTGACGGTGCCCGGCGCCTTGTCGCTGTCGGGGTCATTCTCCTGGACGACAGTAAATTTGGCCGCGGTGAGCTGCTGCTCGGCCTCGGTGAACGGAAGGTCGACGACGTTCGGGACCTTGGTCCCGCCGCCGCCCGTGAACAGGATGACCGCCACCACCACGCCGGCGACCACGGCGACGCCGCCGCCGATCGCGGCGAAGATCCACCAGGGCAGCTTCTTCTTCGGGGCGGCGACCGGCGGGGCGGCGATGTCGAAGACGACGACCGGGCTCTCCGCGAAGTCGTTGTCCGGATCGTTGACCGCCACCGCCCGGACCTTGAGCGAATAGGTTCCCGCCGTCGCCGCCGGCGGGGTCTTGATCCGGACGGTGAAGGTGTGGGTGCCGCCTGCGGCGAACTGGCGTTCGCTCTCGCCGTCGACGCTGAACCACTCCGCCTTGGCTTCGCCCTGCGGCTCGACCGTGACCCGGCCGGACAGGCCCTGACCGGTCTTGTTGGTGACTGTGAAGGTGACCGCGCCGGTGCTGACGGTCTGGTTGTTCTCTGTTTCCTGCTTCAGCTGGGCCTTGGGCGGAATATCCGGAATCTCGAAACTCGGCATTTGACTATCCCTTTCTACTCAATATCTCCAGCCGCCGGGCGGCCCCCCTCGAATTCGACCTCGCTGGTGACGTGGGCCGGCTTCTCCGCCTCGACCACGCGGTACACGAGATCCCTCACCTCCAGCGCCGCCGGCGGGGCGCGGACCCGGAGATGGAACGGACGCGGTGCGCCCTGCTCATCCGGCGGGTTCTCCTCGATGGCGAAGCCGGGGATGCCGGTCGCCACCTCGAGGAAGCGCAGCAGCCCGTCGGAGGTGCCGCGCCAGCGGCCGAGCTCGGCCGCCTGGGCGGTCAGCTCGCGCAGCCGCCCCAGGCCGGCGGCGTAGCGCGGCGGCGCCTGAGGCCCTCCCGGCCAGTCCAGATAGCGGTCGAGGTCGAGCCAGCTCGCGAGATAGGGCACGAACCGGTCCGGGGTCCGCCGCGCATCGAAATGGCTGTCGAGACCGTCGAGCACGGCATCGGCCGGGGCGTGCATCGTCTCCATGACCACGAGCAGGGTTTCCAGCAGGCGGCCGGAACCGAGCGCTGCCCGGTAGGTCTCCGGCAGGAAGCGGGCGATCTGGTCGGCATTCACGACCCACCTCCCCCCGGATCGCCCGAGACGACGGTGATGGCGTGGCGCCCGGCGCAGTACAGCCAGTTGCGCGGCAGCGGCGCGCGGTCGTTGAACAGGGTGGCCGACACCGACACGAAGGTCCGGCCGCCATCGGCGCTGCGGCACAGCCCCACCGGCCCGCCCGCCAGCACGATCACGCCGCCATCCGCGGCGGGCGGCGTCGCGGCGACCGCCAGCACCGGATGCCACAGCCGGTCCTTGTCCCGGATCGGCAGGCCGGAGCCGAGCTTGCTGGCTTCCCAGGTCGGCGCGGCCGCGCTGTTGTCGAGGATCAGCACCCCTGCCCGGTTCGACCCCGCCAGGACCATGTTGCCGGCGAAGGCCAAGCCTTCGCAGGAACCGCCCTGCCAGCCGAGATTGACCCGCTTCCAGCCTTCCGCGTCGTCCTCGCCGGTGACCCGCAGCTCGATGCGCGCGGCGCCTTCGCCCTGCTGCCCGGCCTCGGCCGAGAGCCCGGCCCAGAGATAGTCGCGCGCGTTGTAGCGCTGGACCACCAGGACCCGGACGTCCTTGTCCTTCAGGCCGATGGAGTGAAAGGTCTCCGACAGCCCGGCGGCAGCGGACAGGAAGACGCCCCCCTTCATCCGCGCCGCGGCCGCCACCATGATCACGCCCGAGGGCGAGGTCACGGTGGTCACGGCATAGAAGCCGCGGTCGTCGACGGCGGCATCGCCGACCTTGATCGCCACGGGCCCGCTGTCGCGGCCGGGCTGGATCCGGAACAGGCCGCGCTCCGCCGCGATCAGCAGCTCGGACAGGCCGGCCCGGGTGAGCCAGACGGCGTCGGTCACGGGGAACTCGAAGGCGGCCGCGTTGCGGGTCCAGGTCTCGCCGCAGTCCCGGGAGATGTGGATGGCGCCCTGGTCCCCGCGCTGGACGCCGACCGCCAGCAGCCCCGGATGGTCGGGGTCGCGGCGGACGAAGCGCACGGTCTCGCCCGGATCGGCAAAGATGCGGGCCCAGCTGTCGCCGTCATCCAGGGTCCGGTGCAGCCCGTCCGCCGCGGCGGCGAACCAGGTCCGCGGCTGATGCGGGTCCCGCACCACGTCGATCACGTCGCGGTTCGGGGCGTCGTCGACGGCGAGGGAGATCTGGTCGGCATATTGCACGCCCGGCTCCGACAGCAGCGCCTCGTAGACGTCCGACACCCGGATCACCCGGCCGAAGGGCCGGTCGCGCAGCGGCGAGAACAGCAGGTTCAGGCGGCGGTGCAGCCGGGTCTCGACCGAGGCGGCATCCTCCTGCCGCCCGACCACGACCCGGGCGGTGACCGACACGGCACGGCCGCGGGCCCAGCCGACGACCGTCCGCACCCCCAGCGGCCGCCGTGAATCGACGATCTTCTCGACCCGTGTCCGCAGCGCCTCGACCTGATGCTGGGTCAGCACCTCCGGCGTCACCGCGTCCTGGGGCGCCGCATCGGCCTCGATCGACGGCACCAGCAGGATCTCGACCACGCCCGGATCGGCATGCCGCCACGCTTGGGCCTGGGCATAGGCCCTGGCTTGTGCGACGCCGCCGACGCTGGCGGCCAGGCGCTCGAAGTCCCGTGCAGTGACCGCGCAGCGGCTGTAGCCGAGGATCTCCGGGCCGCGCCGCATGGCGTCCTGCACCGCCTCCCCATCGGCGCCGCCGACGGCGCGCTCGGCGTTGCTGGCCGTCACGCCGTCGGGCACGTCCTTGAGCACCGTCAGGGTGCCGGCGGCGACATTGCCCGAGCGCCCTCCCCCACGGCGGTACCAGACCCGGATCTCGCGGTTGGCCGGCGGCGTCGCGGCCAGCGTCGCGGCGCCGTCCGTGCCGCCGGCGCGGGCCGGGGCGAAGACGATCCGGCCCTCGGCCCGGTCGACGACATAGGCGCAGTCCCCGGGGGCGCAATCGGCGAAGCTGTCGACCTCGGTCCAGATGCGATAGGCCTTGCCGTCGAAGGCCCGCGACGGAATGCCTTCGGCCAGCTCCTGCGGGGGCGTCTCGATGCCGACGACGAGGTCGAGATCGTCCCCCGACGGCGCGATCACCGGCGGCCGCTTCAGCCGGACGCTCTGGCCCGGCGCGCCAGACCCGAGGCCGGCCAGCTCTCCCGCCACCGGCTCGCAATGCAAAGCGGGCAGATCCAGGCTGGCCTGGCCTTCCGCCAGGGTGCCGCCGCGCGTCACCACGAATTCGACCGAACCGTCGGTGGTGGCGACCCGGGTGCCCTGCGGGATGGCGATCGCCCCCGTCGCCTTGCCGCCGCGCGCGAAGGTCAGGGTGACCGAGGCGGCGGCCGGGGCCCGCAGCTTGATGCCCATCAGGTTGAGCAGGCTGACATAGACCTTCTCGGGCACCCGGTTGAGGCGGTAGAGCAGGTTGTCGGTGAGGAAGGCGAAGGCCTCGATCAGGGTCACGCCGGGATCGCTCGGCGACCTGTCGGTCCAGGCCGGACAGGTGCGGTCGACCACCGTGAGGGCTTCGGCCACCAGCTGGCGGAAGGTGCGATCGTCGAGCTTCGGGCTGGGCAAAGGCATCAGACGACGCCTCCGTTGAGATCGACCGAGAAGGCCACCCGGCCGAGACCGTTGGTGGAGCGGACCCGGTAGTCGAGCTCGACGGTCAGCCGGGACCCGCTGTCCTCGCCCGGCTCGCCGGCGATCGAAGCGCCGGCGTCGAGGCGCAGGATGTCGATGCGGGGCTCCCAGCGCTCCAGCGCCTGGCGGATGTAGTGGATCGCCAGGCCGGCGGTGGTGGCATCGTTGGGCGCGAACATCAGGCGGTGCAGCGGGCAGCCGTAATCGGGCCGCATCACCCGCTCGCCGGGGATCGTCGTCAGCAGCAGGATGATCGACTGCCGCACCATCGCGTCGTCCGCGATCATGGCCACGCCCCCGGCCGGGGTCAGCAACGGCCCGCCGGGCGCAGGCCCGTCGCCGAGGCCGCCGCCGAGGGCCACGCCGTCGAACCGCCATCCGCGCATCGCCGGGCTCATGAATCCGCCGTCACGAAAGGCTGGCCGGGCTCGACGACCTTGTAGTTGACGATCCCGGGGGGAGAGCCGTCGGTGAGCCCGCGGACGGAGTCGAGGCAGACCGGGTCGCCTTCGACCGTCAGCAGCGTGGAATAGCCCTCGCGGACGCCGAGCGTGTTCAGGCACGGGCGCAGGCCGACGACCGGGTTGGTGTTCGGGCAATGCCGGATGTTGCGGTGCTCCGGGTCGTCGTCCACCAGCACCTGGCGATCCTCGATGCGGACCAGGGTCTGGGTCGGCTTGATACCCACCTGCCCGCCATGGTCGCAGATCAGAACGGCGTCCTCGGTCAGCCACAGCATGTTTCAGCCTTTCCTGAAGTCGATGGCGTCGGCGCGGATGGTGATCCTGCGGCCGGGCGCCTCGATGGTGAGGTCGGTGGTCGACCGCAGGACGGTGCCGTCCGGGCCGAGCTCGAGCATGTCGCCGGCGGAGGTCTCGATCCGCGCCAGCGCGCGCTCGCCGTCGAGCGTGAAGACCTGGCCGCTCGGCGAGCGGAAGGTGAAGGACCGCCGGCCCTCGCCGGCGGTGCCGGGCCATTCGCGCTCGCCGAACAGGCCGCCCATCACGATGCCGCGGGCAGGATCCCCGTCGGGGAACAGGATCAGCACGCTGTCGTCGAGCTCGGGCAGGACGGACAGGCCCTTGCCGGTCCCCGCGCCCGCGGCCAGTACCGGCAGCCAGTCGGTCTCGATGCCGGCATAGGCCGGCAGCGCCGCGCGCACCCGCGACAGCCGCTGCGGGTCGTCGACGGCGCAGATCCGGCCCAGGGTGATGGCCGGTGCGCGGGCCGGCCGGGACCGGGCCGGCGGCTCGGTCGAGAACTCGGTGACGTAGCCGCCGGCGTCATCGAAGCGGTGCGTCGCGCAGGTCACGATGCAGCGCCCGTCGACGCTGCCGCCGACCCCGTCGAGCCGCAGCGGCCGGCCGGGCCGGATGCGGGGGTCGCCCTCGGCCTCGCCCTCGACCACGACCTCGCGCGCGACCGCCCGGTCGATGTCGGCCTGGGCCAGCGCCCGCGCCTCGTCCGCATCGCCCGTCAGGCGGTTGACCAGGATGCGTTCGCCAAAGCCCTCGAAGGCGGTGAGGCCGACGCCGCGCAGCTCCATCTCGTCCTGGCGAGCCAGCGTCGCCGCCGCCGCCACACCGGCCATCCGCGACAGGTCCCAGCCTTCCGTCCGGGCACTGCGGCGCAGCGCTTCGGCGCTGGTCGTGGCGCGCACCGACAGCAGGTCGCGCCCGAGCCGGAGGTCGATCTCCTCGCCCTCCCCGGCCAGGGTGATCAGCCGCAGCGTGCCGTCGTCGAGGGTGAGGTACAGCCCGGCGTCCAGCGCCAGGTCGGCGAGAAAGTCGAAATCGCTCTGGTCGTGCTGGATCAGCCGGCTGCGGCGGGGCCCGTCGGCGGCTTCGCCCGAGGACAGGCCGAGATCGCTTGCCGCCTCGCGCAGCAGATCGGCCACCGAGGCGTCGGCCCAGCCGCGCACCCGCTGGCGCTTGCGCAGCCGGTGCAGCCGGTCATAGGCGCGGAGGCGCAGCACGCGGCCATGGCCGGCGTCGCGCTGCAGCTCGATGACGGTGATCTCGCCGTCGAACAGCGGCCGCGTGCCCGCCGACAACGCCAGCGTCATGCCGATGGCGCAGCCGTCGATCAGCTCGCCCGGCGGGTCGGCGAAGGCGAGGTCCGCCAGGCTCGGCGCGCTCAGCACCTGCCGGACGAGAACGGTGACGACGCAGCGCGCCGACTCCTCCGGCAGCGTGGTGCCGTCCAGGGTGACGCGCAGCGCGGGCGGGGCGAGCGAGATGGTCATGGCCGCCCCGTCAGGCTGCTGATCGGCGGCAGCGACAGCCGCAGCATGTCGTAGGAGCGGAGCAGGTCGTCGAGGCCGTTATATTCGGCCAGCGGACGGGCCAGGTCCGGGCTGCCGTAGCGGTCGGCGGCGATCTGGTCGAGCCGCAGCATCAGCAGGCCGTCCTGGTCGGCCGGGATCTCAAGCACGGCGTCATGCTCCCGCTCGTGCTGGTCCTCGGGCCCCTGGGTCTCGAATTGCGGCGTAACCGGCTGCCGCGGCACCGGGCGGGACTCGCTCTCCGCCACCCGCCGCAGCCGCAGGCTCAGCCAGGACCGCCCGGGGGCGCCGGCCGTGTCGAAGCGTTCCAGCCGTTCGGCCACCGCCAGCACCACGCCCAGGATGTTCCAGGACTTGCCCCAGATGAACCGGACGACCGGGGGCGCGCCGTAGCCGTCCGCCCCCTCCCCGTTCTCGGCCAGGTCCCACAGCGGCCGGGTCAGCTCGCGAACGTCCGTCGGGCCCATCGGCAGCGGCGCTGTCTGCGCAGGACCCATGCCCTGCCGGCCCTCCTGGGCGATCTCGATGTCGAACAGCAGCCGCAGGTCGATCTCGGTGGCGCCGCCGCCGGTGGCGATCAGCGGATCGTCCGACCGGGCATGGCCGGTGACGATGCCGCCGGCGCCCCGCCGCGCGCGCAGCCCGGCGACCCGGCGCAGCTCGAGATCCTCCGGGTTCAGGAGGCACGAGATGCGGTCGCCGGACGGCTCGATCAGGAAGGCTACACGCTCCACAGCCCAACCTCCTGTTCCTGCCGCAGCCGGTCGAGGCGCGGCGGGTCGACCGGGGCGTCGCCGATCCGCGCCGGCTCAGTCCAGGGCAGTGCCGGCCAGCCGGACCGCGCCGGCCGGTCGGGCCGCGCCGGATCGGCCGCCTCGACGCGGCGAAGCCGGGTCGGCTCGACCGGATGCTCGGGCCGCCGACCGGCCGGCGTCAGCGCCGCCCAGCCTTCCGGTTCCTCGGCCCGGTGATCGAAGGGCGGCCGGGCGATGACGCCATCGGTCGTCCGTTTCCCCGACGGGGCTGCGGAGACGAGGGAGAGATCCCGGTCGCCGGATCGATCGGAGACCTGCCGCGCCGGCCCCGCCCGCTTCCGGACGGGGCGGTCGGTGGCCGATGCGATGTCGGGATCGCGCCCGGACCGCTCATCGGCGATCACGAAGAGATGTGTCGGGCCGCACCGCTCGCCCTGCGGGTCGGCATTCGGTCCGGACTGACCGGGCCGCGAGCGCTGCAGGATAGTCGTCATGGCGCGAACGCTGCCGGCGATCCGCCGCGCCAGTCGTCGGAAGCCGCTGAAAGGGCGGCCCCGTTCCGGCCGCGGCAATGCCGCCCGTTCCTGCGCGCCGCTTGCCTCGATGGCGTGCGCGGTCGGCGGGGGCAACGATGGTTCGGCGGTGCCAGTCGATGGCGACGGCACCGGCTCGGGACGATTGGTCCCGATCACGGGACGAGGCCGGCGGCCGGCCGGATCCAGGACGCGGATCAGCCCCTGCGCCTTGGGGCGGATCGGCAGCGCCTCGGTCCGGTCCTGCCGTGTCGTCGGCTCCAGCCGCAGAAGTGGAGCTCGTTGCCGCTGCCTCGGGGCCGGCGCCGTCGGGTCGACGGGAGCCCGATCCGGAACCGCGCGCGGCCCAACCGGGGACGGCAGCCGGCGCGGCTCCGGCGCCGCGGCGATGTCGCGCATCCGCGGCGCCCCGGTCTCATCCGCACTGGCCAGGGCCGGCGCGCGCTCGGCGATGAAGCGGAGCCAATGCTCCGGCGCGTCCGGGAACCTCTCGGCCAAGGCCGCCAGCACCCGATCCTCGGCGGCACGGCGCCGCCGGGCCGCGCCGATCCGGCCCAGGATCAGCGCGGCGATCCGCAGCGCCCGTCGGGCGGCGTCGGCCAGGACCGTGAAGGGGCGCAGGACCGGCATCACCTCACCGCCGCTCCAGCGTGTCGTAGGCGAGCTCCATCTCCTCGATCGCCACGGTGCGGCCCATCGCGTCGAGCGGCGCGCCGCGCCAGGCGCAGGGCCAGGCATTGGTCAGGTCCCAGCGCATGCCCTCGGCGGTGCCGCTGCTGTCGAGCATGACCACCGAGGCCTGCAGCCGCGAGACGGTTCCGCGTGCCGAGGCCATCATCCAGTTCCACAGGTCGAGCGAGGATGTCAGCCCGTAGCACAGGGTCAGGTTGGCGTAGGTGAGCTGCCCGGTCATGGCGCGCACCACCTGGCCGGCGCCGGATTCGCGATAGCGGATCGGCTCGACATGGATCGCCAACCCACGGCATTCGGTGAAGCGGGCCTCCGCGATCCCCTGGATCCGGAGCAGGAAGTTGTAGTTGCGGTAGGGGTCGGTCAGCGCCCCGATGCGGGGCTGCCCCTTGGTCTGGTCGTCAGGCATGCGTCAGCTCCGAAAAGAGTTGCGGTCAGGCCGCTTCCACCGTGGTCCCGGCCTGGCTCTGGCCGATGCGGAAGACGACGAACTCGGCCGGCTTCGAGGGCGCCACGCCGATCAGCGTCACCACCTGCCCGGCGTCGACGACCTCGGGCGGGTTGGTCTCTTCGTCGCATTTGACGAAGAACGCCTCCTCGGGCGACGCACCGGTCAGCGCGCCCTGGCGGTACAGCAGCATCAGGAAGCGGCTGACATCGCGCTCGATGTCCTTCCACAGCGGGCGGTCGTTCGGCTCGAACACCACCCAGCGGGTGGCTTCGGCGATCGACTCCTCGATCATGCAGAACAGCCGCCGGACATTGACGTAGCACCAGTTGCTGGAACTCTCGGCCACCGTCCGGGCGCCCCAGACCCGCACCCCTTCGCGGGTGAAGAAGCGGATGCAGTTGACGCCGGCGGGGTTGAGCACGTCCTGCTCGGCCCGCGACAGGGTCTGGGTGACCCCGACGGCGCCGCGAACGGCGAGGTTGGCCGGAGCCTTGTGCACGCCGCGTTCGGCATCGGTGCGGGCCCACAGGCCGGCCATGTAGCCGGACGGGGCCGCCGGCACGATCTTCGCCGGGTCGAGGGCGTCGCGGACGCGCAGCCAGGGGAAATAGAAGGCGCCGTAGCCGCCATCCGACAGGCGCGGCCGCTGGCCGGCCCGCTTGTCGCGCGGGGCCGCCGGCTTCTTGCCGCCACCGCCACCCTCACCCGTGTCCGAGGCGGCGGCGGGAGGCGGCGGCGCCCCGACCTCGGCGACGCGGGTCAGGACCTCGACATCATCCACCTCGGCCGGGCCGTCGAGGATCGCCACCCGGTCCTTGGCCAGCTCGGCGGCGTCGAGCAGCGCCCCCTGCGACACCGGGTCGGTGCGGCCGGGGGCGGCGATGATCGCGATCTCGTCGATCGGCGCCAGCAGGTCCAGCCCCTGCCCTTTTCCGGCGATGGGGTCGTCTTTCTTGACGTTCACGACGTAGCAGCGCGAGCCGCCGTTGAGGAAGAAGCCGAACACGGCGTTGGCGAGATCGGTGCTGGCGTCGCCGTCGCGGCAGAATTCGCGCTGGAACTGGGACCAGTTGTTGATCGCGACCGCCTCGTTCAGGCGGGCTCCCGGATTGGGCGCGGTGCCCACGAAGCCGGCGGTCGAGGTGCCGACCGCCAGGATCGGGCGTGCGCCGGAGTCGATCTCCTCGACATAGACACCGGGACTGAGATACGGCATGTCAGACCTCCAAAGGCAGTCGGATGATGACGGGACGGCCCGGCCGCGCCTCGGCTCGCGCCGTCACGCCCCGGGCCTCGATTTCAAGCTCGATCGCATCGTCGCCCGCAGGCATCCCGGGCAGGCGGAACCGGCCCCGGGAGTCGGTGCGCGTGGTCCGGCGGAAACCCGGGGCCGAGACCTTGGCCGCGGCGAGCGGCACGTCCTCCGGCCCCCGGACCTCGCCCTCGACGGCATCGATGCCGGTCGCCCGGACGACGACGGGAAAACGCACCGGCGGGGCGCGCTCGACGGTGCGCTGCCGCGACAGGGGCAGTTGCAGGATGAAGCCGGGGGCGGCGGGAAGGCCGAGCGTCCGCAGCAGGCCGAAGGCGGACAGGTCCGTCCGGACCGTGCAGTCCGGCAGGTCGAGCGCGGCGAACAGCAACTCGGCGGCGGCGCGCTGCTCGGCGAAGGCGTCGGCGGCGCGGACCGAGACGAGATAGTCCAGCGCCACGACCGCAGGGGGATTGGCGACGCGCTGCGACGGGCGCGGCTCGAGGCCGAGCAACCGCACATCGATGCCCTCGCCGACCGTCGTGTCGGACAGGGTGCGGGAGGCGATCGCCGTGTCGGGGAGAACCGACCCGATCCACGCGACAAATCCGCGGGTCACATCATCGGCAGAATCCGGCATTCAAATCTCGAATAAAATCAGATGTGGGCAACGGTTTTTAAAAACAGGATCTTCAAAGACTCAAATTCAATGGATGTATAATGGTGCTATCGGTTGGAATAGACAACCGCCCTCACCGTATAGTGTCGGGAAGATCATCCGCAATTCACGAAATCTGTCGCGATCTTTTCGAGGTCGAAACCGCTTTGGGATGTGTCAACAATCTCGCGATACACACCCGTTGCAATTCGCTTCCTTTAAATATACACTCCAATGGTTGCATTAAATGCGATCTATGTGGCAAAATTGCGGCGAAAAACTCAATATCAAAATCACCAGTCTTCTTAGAAATTACCATAGACGACATGCAGCATCAAGGCCCAAGCCGAACGCCCTCTTTTTGATCATTGAAATCATGGCGTGCGGGTTTGGCAGTCGAAATAATTTCGGGCAATTTTGCATAATTTGTCTTTGGATATAAAACAATGGATGCATTGGCAAATGTCGCCAGTCGGGCGGCGGAATGGTCGGCCAGCGCGGACCGGCTGAAATCGGCTCTGGTGACGGCGCGGTGGAGCGTGTTCGCTCTGCTCGTCATCGGGGTCGTGACCACCTCGACCGCCGGCCAGCTGGCCGATGTCGACACCGAGCGCTCGGCCGCGGTGATCGGCGCCGTGGCGCTGGCGCTCTCGGCATTCCTGGCCGCCCGTCTGCAGTCCACCCAGCGGATGACCGCCTGGACCCGCGCCCGCGCCGCGTCCGAGGCGCTGAAGCGCCAGGCTTTCGTCTTTGCGGCCGGAGCCGCCCCCTATGACGACCCCGCCACCGCCGAGGCGTTGCTGAACCAGGAGCGGGACCGGATCGAACGGGATGCCGACGATCTCCTGATGTATCTCAAGCCCACCCGGCGTCCGGGCTCGGCCCCGCGGACCAGGCTTTCGCAGGCCGAATACCGGCAGCAGCGGATCCACGGCCAGGCCAAGGGGTTCTATCGGCCGAGGGCGGAGCGCTACGGCAGGACCGCCGATCGGCTGCGCCTGGTCGAATTCGTGCTCGCCCTCGCCGCGGCGCTGGTCGCCGCGGTGTGCGGCGCGATGCAGGTCGGCATCGAGATCGGCAGCTTCCGCTATGAGCCGATCATGCTGACGCCGCTCCTGACCACGGTCACCTCGGCCATCCTGGCCCATATCGAGGCGTCCCGTTACCAGTTCCTGACCGTCACCTACCGGGCGGCGGCGCGGCGGCTGGAGAGCGAGGACGCGCTGACGCCGCCGCAGCGCGTGGCCTCGCCCGCCGAGTGGTCCGCCTTCGTCACCCGCTGCGAGGACATCATCGCCTGCGAGAACATGTCCTGGACGGCGAAATGGACCGACACCTGGGACTGGCAGCAGCCCTCGTATAGCCAGCCCTCGTACAACCCGAGCTGGCAGCCCTCGCCCTCCCCTTCGTCGGCGATCCCGGCCGCCGCGGATTCGGACGCGATCGCCGCCAGAAAGCTCGAATAGACGCCCTGTAATCAGACGTTTCCGCATCGTGGCAGAAGTCGATCTCTTGACAACAGGGCCGGATGTGTAGTCTAATACCCTGTTTTCTATACATAAGATTTAATGATTCGTATCTTATTGGCAATTTTAAGGCAGGTTCATTGAGGGGACGCTGATGAGTGGCCCGAAGACCGTATTTTTGAGCTATGTCGCCGACACCAGGGCTTTTGTCGATGCCTTCTGCGAGCAGCTTTTCGATGTCAGCGGCCGCCTGCGCCGCGTCGACTGGCTGATCGACAACGTCACGCCGGGCAAGGACATCAACGCCGACATCGCGGAGCGGATCGCCGCCGCCGATGTGGTCATCTCGTTCATCTGCGAGAAGTATTGCCGCCGCATGGGGGCGGACGAGTTGCGGATGGCGGTCCGGCAGCGAAGCCAAAGCACCGGCCGGCCGATCATCGTGCCGATCACCCTCGGCATCGACGGCCGCGACTGGTGGCGGGCGTTCAAGAACGATGCTCCGGAAGAAACCGCGCTGCGCAATATCGCCGACAAGCCGTTCTTCAGGCCCGGCACCAACAGCTGGGTCCTGCCGGATGTCGACGGCATCCATGCGATCCACGATCTGCGGGACTGGCTGAGCCAGGCAGAGTCACCGGCGGCACAGAACACGGCCAGGTGAGAGGGGCGCGCCGATGAGCGAGCCGAAGAAAGTCTTGCTGAGCTACGTCGCGGACACGGAGACGTTCGTCGACGCGTTCTGTGCGCCGTTGTTCGACGATGGCGGGCGCCTGCGCCGCATCGAAGCCCGGATCGACGACATCCCGCCGGGCATGGACATCATCGCCGAGGTTTCGGAACGGGTTGCGTCCGCCGATGTGATCGTCTCGTTCATCTGCGAGAACTATGGCCGCCACCCGGCGGCGCATGATCTGCGGATCGCGGCCCAGCGGCGCAGCCGCAATTGCGGCGGCTGGCCGATCGTGGTGCCGATCATCCTCGGCCTCGACGGCCGCAACTGGTGGGAGAAGTTCCAGCAGGAGGTGCCGGAAGCAGCGGCGCTGCGCAACATCGCCGACAAGCAATTCTTCAAGCCCGGCACCAACAGCTGGGTCCTGCCCGATCCCGACGACATCCATGTGATCCATGACCTGCGGGACTGGCTCTGCGACCTGCTTGCGCCGCCACCGCCGTCGTCACCATCCCTGTCGCCGCCGTCTCCGGCCGTCCCGCCGCCGGATGCGGTGGCGCGGATCGTCCTCCTCGGTCATCCGATGCGCAGCCTGCCGGAGGGCGTCGGCAAGGCCGCGGCACAGGTCGCCGAGGCGCTGGCCGCAGCGGGGGTGCCGGTGCAGCCCTGGCCGGATGGCTGGGAGAGCACGGGCGCCCCGGCCGGGGACGCGGCGGCGGAGGAGAAGCGGACGGTGTTCCTGCAGCCGTTGGCGGCCGCCGACGCCGCGGCCAGCGCCAGGACCCCGTCGCGCACCGAGAACTATCTGGTCAATGCCCTTGGCGAAGCCGCCCGGCCGCGCATCGAGGCCTCGCCCGTCGTCCTCTGGCTGCCCGATGGCGAGCCGCAGGAGGAGTTCGCGCGCAGCGCCGGGCAGCAGGGTGAGGCCAATCCGATCTTCCGCATCGACACCGCGCCGGCCCTGACGGAATGGCTGTGCCATCGCTTCGGCTTCGGACGGCGCGGCCCGATCATGGCCTGCGAGGAGATCGAGATCCGGCCGGTCGATGCGCGCCGCCAGATCGTCGAGGAGCTCGACGAGATGATCTATGGGGTGCCGCCGCCGGAGGACCGGCTGTCGGTGTGGTTCACCGCGAGCCAGTTCGAGCACTACTTCCGCAGCGTCGCCGACAAGCGGCCGATCCTGATGGCCCACGACCTGAAGATGCCGATCCCGGCGATGCAGGGAAACGCCAATCCGGTGCATCAGCTGATCGGCAAGTTCCGCACCTTGCAGGCCAAGGCCGACCAGATCCTGCAGGAGATGAAGCTGACCCCCGACGACGTGTTCTGGATCGCCTGCATCACGGCGGAACAGACTGTGATTCCGCCTTCGGTCCGGCTGCCCAACCCGTCGGTCGACCGCTGGCACATGCTGCGGGTCGAGCGGCGCGACGCCGATTTCGCCGTCGAGCAGAACAGCCGGAAATCGGTCAGCGAGGGGCTGCAATCCTGGATGAGCCATTGAGGCCGACAGCCATGGATGACGCTCTTCCGCCCTCACGGTTCCTCGGGCCGGCCCGGCTGCTGCAGCGGTGGCGGGAACTGCGCGACGGCATCGGGCTCGATGTCCGGGATCCGGAGCGGGCCCGGGAGATCGGCCTGACGCCGCCCCGGCCCTATCCGGGGCTGCGCAGCTTCGCCCCCGACGACACCGGCCTGTTCTTCGCCCGCGAGCGGCAGATCGACGGCCTGATCGAGCGCCTGTCCCGGGCCAACATCATGGTGGTGCTGGGCGGCTCCGGCTGCGGCAAGTCCTCGCTGGTCCGCGCCGGGCTGATCCCCAGGCTGTTCGCCGGCGACGCGGTGCCGGGACGCCCGGGGCGCTGGTACGTGCTGGAGCTGCGCCCGGGGGAAGATCCCAACGCGGCGCTGCTGGCCGCGATCGCCGATCAGCTGGTGGCGCCGATCCTCCGGATCACCGATGCTGCCGACCCGCCGGACGGGCCGACCTTCGGGCAGCGCGCCCTGGCGCAGGCCTTCGGCCTCGAGCCGACCGGCGGCAGCGACGCCTGGCGCGAGACGCTGCTGCGCAAGATCGCCGAGGATCTGTTTCCCGCCCGCGGCAGCCGGGACCTGCGGTCGCTCTGGCTCAATGTCTCGGCCCTGTTCACGCTGGCCGGCGAGGTGCTGGACCGGCTGGACCAGACGCTGTCGCGCGGCCTGCGCGCCGGCGCCCCCAACCTGCTCATCCTGGTCGACCAGTTCGAGGAGGTGTTCCGCCCCGAGGTGACCCGGGAAGGCCGGGGCAACCTGCGCCGGCTGGTGGAGGGGACGTTCGAGGCCCGCCCGTCCTGCCTGTTCCTGGCGCTGACCCTGCGCAGCGAGGAGTTGCACCGCTGCGCCGAGGGCGGCCTCGCCGGCATCATCACCGACACCGCCTATCTGCTCGGCCCGATCGACGACGATGTCGAGCGGCGGGAGATGATCGTCTCGCCCGCCCATGCGGTCATCCAGGACTGGCTCGGGGTCACGGACGGCGCGCGGGAAGGCCGGGACACGACGCCCTTCGAGCCGGCGGTGGTCGACCTCCTGCTGCAGGAGGTCCGGCACCTGCTGGAGAGCCTCACCCACGCCTCGGACCACCTGCCGCTGCTGCAGCATGGGCTGCTGCAGATCTGGGACAGCGCCGCAGAGCGCTGGCAGCGCGGGCCGGCCGAGGACGGCACGCCCGGCTTTCGCATTCTGCGCCGCGATGTCGAGGCCGCCATGCGCAGCGATCTCTCGACGCCCGGCTGGCTGGTCCGCTGCCTGAACCAGCACGCCGACGCCGTCCATGCGGCGGCCGCAGCGGCGGCGGCGCAGCAGCTGCCGGCGGCCGAGACGCCGGAGTCCCGGGAGGCCCGTGCCGAGCTGGTGCTGCGGACGATCTTCTGCGCCATGGCGCGCAAGGACGACCGCGGCAACTGGGCCCGGCGCTTCGTCACCGCCCGGCGCGCGGCCGCCCTGCTCGACGGATCCGAGGCCGGCAACGCAACGGCCGCCATGGAAGCGGTGCTGAAGACCTTTCAGGCCGCGGGCTACCTGAATGTCGGCAGGACGGGAGGCGAGCCGATCTACGACGTGTCCCACGAGGCCTTGATCCGAAACTGGGTGCGCTATTCCGACTGGCTGCGCGAAGCCGATCAGATCGGAGAGGCGCTCGAGGCGGTGGTGGGTAATGTCGGGACCGCCCCGGCCCAAACCGTCCGGCCCGGCTTCCTTCGCTGGGTCCCGGGCTGGGTGATCAAGGGCCGGGACTGGGTGATGGAAACGGCCGAAAAGCAGGCGGCGGACGCAGTGCCGGACCGGTTCAAGGATAGCATCGCGAAGGTCCTCGGGCCTGCCCCGCGCATCAGCCGTCCTCTGGCGGCCGCACTTCTGGCCGATCGCGCGGAACGGACGTTGTCGCCGATCGCCGAAGGCGCGACCCGGCGGCCCGAGGGGCGCAAGGCGCTCGAGGACCGCATGCTGCAGGGCATCGCCGCCGTGGAGCCCCCCTTCGCACTCGCCACCCGCTACGCCGGGCGCCCGGTGTCGCGGCTGCTTTATTTCGTCAGCCTGCTGGGCGGCTTCACGCTGCTGGTCATGGGCGGCCTGATCGTGGTGGGGGCCGACTGGCTTGACGTCAAGCATGCCAACCGGGAGCTCGGCACCGCGGTCGATGCGCTGAGCATGCATGCGGTCACCGCCTCGGTGCGGAACGGCGAATCCGGCCTCAGCCAGGCCGCCCCGGAAGATCGCGCCTTCGAGCTGCAGAAGGCGTTCGGACGGCTGCGCACGCTGGATCTCGATGCGCTGGGCGGTGCCCACAGGGGCACGCTCAACCTCGTGGCCGGATCCTGGGAACAGGCGGCGCGCGCTCTGACCGGGACCATGGCCCTGCGGGTCGTGCCCGCCGTGCCGGCCGCGCGGCCCGCGTCCTGCAGCCTGGTGATGGCCGGCAGCGAACGCCCGGGCTCGTTTGGGATCCTGCAGGTCGGCGAGCGGCGGCTCGGCATCGGTTATCGCCACGAGCCTGCGGTGCGGAAGCTGTTCTGGAGGCCCGTCTCGGGAGAGGCCGCCGGTGCCGATCTCGATGCATCGGCTGATCGCGGCGCACCACCCGGGGCCCCCAGGAGGGACGAGGTCGAGACCAAGCCCTACGGCAGCACGATCTTCTGCCTGAGCCCGGATGCGCAGCTCCTGATGGTGTGGCCGAAGGAGCAGCTGCCCGAGTTCCATGCGATCAGCTGGTATTGCACGGGGCCCGCCGCAGGCTGCCGCTGGAGCGCGTTCCCGATCCCGCTGCCGGCACGGCTCGCCAGCGCCAAGGCGCAGGCCGGCAGCGATGTCCAGAGCCGGCTCCAGGCCACGTGGGAGGCGGTGTGGGAGCATCGGGGCGTCCGGCCCCCGCGCGCGACGATCGCCGACTACGCCGTGCCGGACGGGTCCGGCACGCTCCGGCACGGCTTCTCCTTCGGCGGTGCCGCCGGCCGTGCGGTCGCCGACGCCAGCCCGGGCATGCTGCTGCCGTTCCTGCTGGTCGGCGCCGCTCCGCAGGACCCGCACGGAGCCTGCCCCCTGACCGGGCAGGACCGCGAATGCCGCCAGGACATCGCGGCCGACGGCGTCACGCTGACGGTGGTACGCCGGGAGACGTTGGTCGCGCCCCCCCGGTCGGAGCCGGCGGTCTGCGCCGCCGATGGGCCCTGCGCCGTGGAGATCGAGCTGTACGGCCCGATCCGTCCCGACCGGCCCGCCGCGACCGCCCGGATCGCCGGGCTCCGGTTCATCGCTGGCGGCCCGATCCGCAACATCGCGTTCCGCCGGCCGATGCTGGAATTCGAGGACGCCCATGGCATGTGGCGGGCCGCGGTCGTCGACCTCGCAGCGCAGGAGGAGCGCCTGCGGATCCTGGTTCCCGAGACCCCGCCAGAGGCCCGCAACCTCTCTGACGCATGTCAGAAGGTGGCGTGCGAGACCTGGCACGAAGAGGAGGCCGAGACTCATGGCAGGCCATAGCAAGCTGCTGTCGCGCGGCGCCGCGGTGATCGCGTCGCTGCTGCTGTCGCTGCCGGCCGATGCGGCGCGTCCGCCGGCCGGCCGGGCCATCGACCGCCTGCCGGAGATTCGGGCGGCCGTCGCCTCCAGCCGGCCCGCGGCCGATCCCGCGATCTCCTCCGGCGACCGCCGGGACAGCGCCCGTACGCGGCTGGCGCAATGGGGCAACTGGTGGAACCAGTGGAGCAACATGTGGCGGAATTTCTGATCGGCGCCCCCCAGCCGGACGATCTGCGCGGCCGGACGCGGCTGCTCGTCCTGCAGGGCACGCCGTTCTGCAACATCGCCTGCAACTATTGCTACCTGCCGGATCGCGGCAACCGCGCCCGGATGGCGCCGGAGACGGTCCATGCCGCCCTGCGCTGGCTGGAGACCAGCGGCCTCGCCGCGCCGGAGCTGGCGGTGGTCTGGCATGCCGGCGAGCCGCTGACGCTGCCGGTCGACTGGTATCGCGACGCCTTCGCCACTGCCGCGTCGGCACGGCCGGCCGGCGCCATCCTCCGGCATTGCATCCAGACCAACGGAACGCTGGTCGACGACCGCTGGTGCGCCCTGTTCCGCGAGCATGGGGTGCAGGTCGGCATCAGCCTCGACGGCCCGGCCCGGCTGCATGACGGGCAGCGCCGGACCCGGGCGGGGCGCGGCACGCATGGCGCGGCGATGCGCGGCGTCGCGGCGCTGCAGCGGCACGGCATCCCCTTCCATGCGATCTGCGTCATCGGCGACGCGGCGCTCGACGCGCCCGAGGAGCTGGTGGAGTTCTTCGCCGCCCACGACATGCTGGAGATCGGCTTCAATGTCGAGGAGGTCGAGGGCGTCCACACCCGCTCCTCCCTGTCCCGCGACCGCGCCGCACGCTTCCGCGGCTTCTTCGAGCGGGCCTGGCGCCGCGCAGTGGCGCTCGGCGTCGACATCCGCGAGGTCCGCACCATCCTCGCCGGGCTGCAGGAGCCGCCGGCCGGCGCCTGGCCGGGCAACGACCAGAACATGCCGTTCGACATCGTCACCGTCACTCATGAGGGCCGCATCCACACCTTCTCGCCGGAGCTGGCCGGCCTTGTGCATCCGCGGATCGGCTCCCTCGCCCTCGGCAACGTGCTGACCTCGACGCTGCAGCAGGTGCTGGATGGGCCGGTGTTCCGGCAGGCCTGGGCGGAGATCGCCGCCGGCGTGGCCGCCTGTGCCCGGGACTGCTCGTATTTCCCGCTGTGCCGCGGCGGCGCGCCGTCGAACAAGCTCGGCGAGCTCGGCAGCTTCGCCGGCACCGAAACCATGGCCTGCCGCCTGGGGCATCAGGAGATCGCCGAGACCGTCCTGCAACAGATCCTGCAGGACATCGACCAAGATTGGGCACTCCCGCCTGTCGCCGCGCCCCATAATATGGACAAGATTTCCGGTTATTTCTGATCGAGGACAAGATTTCCGGTTATTTCTGATCGAGGACTAGATTTCGCTCATTTTCACAGTCGATTTGATTTTGCATTTGAGATGGAGATTTGATCATGATTCCGGTCGATCGCGACGTCTTGGTTGCCATCGCGCCGCGGGTGTCGGGGCGGAAGGCGGAGTCCCAGGCCAACATCATCAATTCGATCGGCGACAGCCTGGCCAGTGTCCTCAACACCTATGAGATCAACACGAGATTGCGGGTCGCCCATTTCCTCGCCCAGGTGGCGCATGAATCCGACGGCTTCTGCACCACCGAGGAATATGCCTCGGGCGCCGCCTATGAGGGGCGGCGGGATCTCGGCAACACCCAGCCCGGCGACGGGCGCCGCTTCAAGGGCCGCGGGCTGATCCAGCTCACCGGCCGGGCCAACTACCACACCCTCGGCGGCAAGCTCGGGGTCGACCTGGAGAACAATCCCGAGATGGCGGCGGAGCCCAAGCTGTCGCTGCGCATCGCCTGCGAGTACTGGAAGGGCCGCAAGCTCAACCAGGCCGCCGATAGCGACGACCTGCTCGATGCCACGCGCCGGGTGAATGGCGGCCAGAACGGGCTCGACGCCCGGCGCGCCTATCTGGTCAAGGCCAAGGCCGCCCTCGCCCGGCTGGAGGCGGGGGGTGTTGCCCGCGGCGATCCCTCAACCGACCACCCGGTGCTCCGCCGCGGCTCACGCGGGCCGGAGGTGGCGGAGCTGCAGACCCGGCTGCGCGCGGCCGGGTTGCCGGTCGGGGTCGACGGCGATTTCGGCCCGGCGACGGAGCTGGCTGTCATGCGCTTCCAGGCCGACAAGCGCCTGACGCCGGACGGCATCGTCGGCCCGGCCACCTGGGCCGCGCTGCTCAAGGGGAAGTGACGCTTCCCGTGTTCACCGCCGTATGGTCTGCTTCGCTTCCCCCGGCGGTGACGACGGCCTTTCCGATCCCACTCACCGCCCGCTCCTCAGTAGCGCAGCGCGGCCGCGGCCAGGGCCGCTCGCGGCAACCGGGCACGCGGCAGGCTGAAGGCGGTGCCGCCGGTCGCGAGCGTCATCACCGCCGCAAGATTGAGCAGATCCTCCTCGCCGCTGGTCGCTGTGCCGCGAGCGCTCACTCCGCCGCCGTCCTCGTCGAAGCGGCCCCAGATCGTCTCATCCGCGGCGATCAGCAGGGAATCGATCCGGCCGTCGCGCGCGGCGACCAGGATCTCCTCCAGCTTGATGGCGACGCTCGGCTCCGCGGTGCCGAGCCGGCCCTGGATGCGGTCGAGCACCGGCGCCGCCCTCTCCTCCTCCGACGGCAGCAGCGACAGGGCGGCCGCGTGCAGTTCCTCGTCGCGCATCCGCGCCGGGTGGTGATGAACAAACTCCGGCAGCAGCTCCGGCCAGTCGCCCGCGCTGCGCACCTGGCCGGCCAGCTCCGGCTCGGCCACGAGCACGACCGGCGCCGGGTCGCCGGCCAGCTGCCGGCGCACGG
Organism: Inquilinus sp. OTU3971; assembly: GCF_038440215.1. NCBI lineage: Bacteria > Pseudomonadati > Pseudomonadota > Alphaproteobacteria > Rhodospirillales > Rhodospirillaceae > Inquilinus > Inquilinus sp. OTU3971. The sequence continues at coordinate 30,599 of NZ_JASATH010000031.1, forward strand.
CCTTCACGGCGCGGTGGATGTAGTCGACGAGCTGGGTCTTGTGCAGCTCCGCCGGGCTCTCATAGCTGTGCCGCGTCGCCGAAGTCGCCTCGCTGGCGTTGCCGCGCCCAGGCATGCCGGCCTGCTTCGTGACCTCGGCGTCGGTCTCCGCCGCGACCTCGTCCAGCGACTGCGGAAGGTCCGGCAGCGTGAGGTCGCGCCAGGTCTCACGCGTCGCCTCGACCAGCCGCGTGCCTCCAGCGCTCATCGCCAGGATGTGGAAGCGCTCGCCCGGGCCCAGCCGGTCGAGGATCGGGCGCAGCAGGAAGCTGTGGCCGACCGCGCTCACATCCTGCGGCGGCGCCTCACCCAACAACAGGGTCTCGACCCGGTCCTCCGCCAGGAACAGCGCGAAGCCCGGGCCGCGGGCGGCGAAATCGGTAGCGGACAGGGCCTGCTCGCCCGCGGCCAGTAGCGCCTGCCGACGTTCCGGCGTCAGGTCGCAGCTCTGCAGTCGCTGCTTCAGCGCCTGCCGCAGATGCCGGAGCTTCGCCGTGCTGCCGCCGACGGCGCGCTGCACCGGTTCGGTCGCGATATAAAGGGTGACGGCGGGATCATGGGCGGCCAGGAGCCAGTCGCGATCCCGGGGAGCGATCACGGATTCAGCTGTCGTCTGCGCCATGGGGTCAGCCCTCTGTGTCAGCAGGCGGCACCGTCAGCGGGCGCGCTTGCCTTTCCGTTGTGGGTAGTCCGGACGTTCGGCCTGGTCGGTGCGCCCCGGCAGGTCGCCCAGGCTCTCCGCCGCCCCGATCGGCTCGACCGGTTCGGAATGGATGGCTTCCTCCCCTCGGTCGCGACCGGGTTGGGGCCTGGTCGCGTCGCGCTGGGCGTCCTCGATCGCGACCAGCTCGCGCACCATGTCCCAATGCGCCTCCTCCCGCCCCGAGGGGCAACCCTCCTCGAGCCAGATGCGGTCGTCCATCGCCGGTCTCCTGCGCGGCCTTCGGGTGAAGACCCTCGTCAGGCGAACAGGCGCGGCGAAAAGGAGGTTCCAGTCTCCGGTTCAGCGTCCGCTCAGGACGGCCCGGCAGTCTCGTCGCCAGCTATGTCGGCAATGGCCGCGGCGAGCTCGCGCTGGGTGTAGGGCTTGGGCAGCAGCCGGGACTCCGGGACGCCGAGCCGGGCACAATCCTCCGGCCCGGCCTGGCCGCTGGTGTAGATCACCCGGATACCGGGATGGATCTCGCGCACCGCCCGGGCGACAGTCCACCCATCCGGGCCGGGCGGCATGTGGATGTCGGTGAACAGGATCTGCAACTCCGGCGCGGTCCTGGCCGCGGCAATCGCCGCCTCGCCGTCGGTCGCGGACAGCGGCTCCAGCCCAAGGCTCTGGGCCGCGTCCTCTGCCATCATCCGCACGAAGGGCTCGTCTTCCACGATCAGGATCGCGGCCATACTGTCGCTCTCGACCGGCGCCGACTGGTATGACACCAGTTGCGCGTCCAACGGACGCCATCGCGATCGGGTTCCGCCGATACGACCAAACTTGTCCGCCATGATCACCCGGCCAAGCGCTCCAGCGGTATGGTCATCAGGATGGTCAGGCCCGCGGCATCCCAGCGGCGGGCGATCTGGCCCTGCAGCTGGCCCTTGACGGTGCTGTCGACCAACCACGTGCCGAAGCCGTCGCCATTGGCGGTCCCGTCGGCCGGGGGCCCGTCCCGTTCCGCCCAGCTCAGCGACAGCATCTCTTCCTGGATCGTCCAGACGACGGTGACCCGGCCCGACGCCGCGGACAGGGCGCCGTATTTGGCCGCATTGGTTGCCAGCTCGTGCAGCAGCAGCGCCAGGCTGGTCACCGCATGGCCGCCGACGACCACCTCCGGCCCGGCGATGGTGACGCGTCCGTCCCTCCGTTCCTCGAAGGGCGAGACGATGGTGCGTGCGAGCGCCTCGATCGTGGTCGGCGTCACCGCCTGGTCGCGCCGCAGATCCGGCAGGGTCAGCTCATGTGCGCGGGCCAGGGTGCCGAGCCGGTTCCGCACCTGCTCCGCCAGATCCTCCGGGGTCCGCGCGGTGCGGGCGCTCAGGGTGATGACGGCGCCGGCCAGAGCGAACAGGTTCTTGATCCGGTGGCTCATCTCCCGCAGCAGCAGGATCTGGCGCTCCTGGGCCCGCTTCCGCTCGGTGATGTCGCGGGCGATCTTGGAGGCGCCGACGATCTCGCCCATCCGGTTCCGGACCGGAGAGATCATCAGCGAGATCTCGACCAGGCTGCCATCCTTGCGGCGGCGGATCGTCTCGAAATGCTCGACCCGCTCGCCCCGGCGGATGCGGGCCAGGATCTCCGGCTCCTCGTCCAGCCGGTCCGGCGGAATCACGATCGTGATCGGCTGGCCGATCGCCTCCTCGGCGGTGTAGCCGAACAGGCGTTCGGCCCCATGGTTCCAGTTCGTGATGACGCCGTTGAGATCCTTGGCCACGATCGCGTCCTCGGAGGATTCCACGATCGCGGCCAGCCGCTGCGCCGCCTGCTCGCCGACGATGCGCTCCGCGGCCTCGGCCAGCGTCGACTGCTCGGCGCGGTGCCGGTCCGAGATGTCGACCAGCATGTTCACGGCGCCGGTCAGCCGCCCCTCCGCGTCGAACAGCGGCGTCGGATAGGCGATGAAGGGAACCCGCGTGCCGTCGGGCCGCTCGGCCACCGCTTCCATGCCCCGGATCGGCTTTCCCTGCTTCAGCGCCAGGGCCATCGGGCACTGGTCGTGCGGCAGCGGCGTGCCGTCCGGCCAGTACAGCTTCCAGGAGCCGCAGAACTCGGTCTTGCCCAGCTCCGGCCGACAGCCCCACAGCGCGGCCGCGGCCTCATTGTAGAAGGTGATGCGCCCGGCGGCGTCGGTGGTGTAGATCGCGGCGGGCAGCGCCTGCAGCATCTCCTGCGCCGTGCGCTCCCCAGCCGGAATGGCCGGCGACGTCGCTTCAGGAGTCGCAGGCGAAACAGCCTGGGAATTACCGTTCATTCGTGCCCTCTGAAACCGGTCTGCCCCACGCCGAAGCCGTTGGGAGTGAGGGCCGCCCCAACCGGCCAGCCACGCTTGCAAAAAGCTAGCGTAGCGCGACGCAAGCCTCAATGTGGGAACGAAGCAAAGGCACTGATTACGGCGATCAAACATTGGTAGAATTAACTTATGATATTTTGCAGGTCTGTATTCCTGCGCGCGAAATCCGATTGATCGCGGAACGGGAACACGGACGCCGGAACCCTTGACCGGCCTGTGTGTTGATCAATTCGTCGACACTTCAACTCACAAGGCTGACCCATGCCTGTCCGGGTGGCCGCTCCCCTCGCATCTCCCGGATCTCCTTCACCGGCGGACATCGGCCGGCCGAGCTGTCGCGACGTGCATGCCACGGCGCGTCCGCAGCTCGATCTTCTCGCCCCGGTGGTCCGGTCGCGGCTGGTCGGCGCGGATCAGCGTCACCTGGCGAAGGGACAGCGGACCGATTGGGGCGGCCGCGACTGCCTCCATCTCCTCCGCTCCGGCTGGATGGCCCAGTTCCGCACCCTGACCGATGGCCGGCGGCACGTCCTGCGCTTTCTCATGCCCGGCGACCTGGTCGGGGTGACCTCGCAATTCTCCGGCTCGGCGCCCGCGCCCGCCATCGCCCTGACCGATGCCCGGGTGGCGACGGTCCCGGCCACGGAGCTGATCGACCCCGCCTCGGCCGCGGCCCTGCGCCAGTTCTGCGTCGTGCTGGCGATGGAGACCATGCAGGCGCATGAGACCCTGCTGTCGCTGGGGTGCCTCAACGCCGAGGAGCGCGTGGCCGCCCTTCTCCTCGGGCTGTTCGAGCGGGCCTGGACCCGGGATCTCGTCAGCGACCGCGGCCTGCGGCTGCCGCTGACCCAGCAGGACATCGCCGACGCGCTCGGGATCTCGCCGGTCCACACCAACCGGATGGTGATGAAACTGCAGCGCACCGGGTTGATCCGGCTCAAGGCCGAATGGCTGCAGATCCTCGACGGGCCGGGTCTCGAGGCGCTGGCGCAATGGACGCGGCCGATGGCCTGGACCAGAGGCTCCGATCGCGGCCCGAAGCCGCCGCTGGGGCGCACCGTCCGACGCATCCTGGTGGTGGAGGACGATCAGATCCTGGCGCTGCAGATGCAGGCCATCCTCCGCTCACTCGGCTTCGAGGTTCTGGGCCCGGCCGGCTCGCTCGAGACCGGCCTGCGCCTGGCCGAAGACGGCGACGTCGACGCCGCCGTCCTCGACGTCCGGCTCGACCAGGGCCAGCGGGTCTTCCCGGTGGCGCAGACGCTGCAGCGCCGCAGCATCCCCTTCTCCTTCATGACCGGCTACAGCGATCCAGAGCTCGATCGCTTCCAGGCGCCGGTCCTCCGCAAGCCGGTCGAGACCGGCAGCGTCGCCGCCGTGATCAAGCAGCTCATCCACTGACCGCCGCACGGCGGGAGAGACCGCCCACCATTCAGCGCAGATTGGACAGGATGGTCTGCGCCTCGTCGAGATGGTGTCGGACGATCGGCGTCAGCTCCGACGCCACCGCCTTCAGCGTCGGGTCGCCGCCGCTTTCGCCGTAGCTCTGCTGCAGCTCCAGCGCCTCGCGATGGCCCTCGACCTGGCCTTCCATGTACTGACGGTCGAATTCGGTGCGCGGGACCGATCGCAGCGCGGCCAGCGTCTCCTGGTGCTGCGGATCGAGCGCGGTCGGGAACGGGATCGGCGGATTCGACGCCGCGGCGGCAGCGCGGATCCTGGCGTTGGCGTCGGTGTGGTCCCGGACCATCATCCGGCCGAAGCGCCGGGTCTCGGCGCTGCGGGCCCGCTTCTCCGCGACCTTGCCGGCCTCGACCTCGAACAGCCCGCTCTGGCCGGCGGTCTGCACATAGTTGGCCGGATCGATCTGCGACGTCGGTGCCAGCGACGCCAGCATCTGCGCCGGCTCGCTGTCCCGGCGGCAGCCTGCGAGCGCGACGGCGCCCATGATCGCCGCTGCGGACAGCACCAGGACGGCCTTCATGGCAGATTTCCTGTTGGGATGGACGGATACGATCGCAACGGGACGGGCGCGGCCGGCGTTCCGGATCGAACCCGGGGCGGCATCGGAACCGGCCGGCGGCCCCCGCCGTTCCCGATTCAGGCAGTCCCATCACGGAGGCACGATCATGCCGGCGAAATCGAAGTCCCAGCAGAAGGCCGCCGGCGCGGCCCTGGCCGCCAAGCGCGGCGAGCAGAAGGTCGGCGAGCTGAAGGGCGCGTCGAAGTCGATGTACAAGTCGATGAGCGAGAAGCAGCTCGACGAGCTGGCTTCGACCAAGCGCAAGGGCAAGCCCGAGCACGCGTCGAAGTCATAGGTCCGCGTCGGCGGCAGGGGCGGCCGGCGGCCTATTGATAGCGCATGGCCACGGCGACCGCGCCGGCCGCCACGCTCAACGCGGCGGCGCTTCGGTGCTGCTGAGGCTGGCTTCCGTCCGATCAACCGCGGCTCCAGGCGCCGAAGTTCCTTACACCAGCCGCCCGATCGCGCCGGCTTGCTCTGAATTGTCCAGCAGCTCCATCAGCTCCGATGGGGTGAGGTCCAGCCCCTCCTCCTCCAGCAGCGCCACCGCCAGCGTGCAGGCCATGGCGCTCTTCTCGTTGTCGGACAGCGGCTCGTGCTTGTGCATCATCAGCTGCCGCAGCCAGATCGCGAATTCGACCGGCGTCATCCGGCCGTCCCGCACCTGGCCCAGCAGGGTCAATGTCAGGTGGGCGGCACTTTCGAATTCGAGCGCGGCGAAAGGATCGGTCGGAGGTTTCATACTGGCGTACTGCGTCGTTGGCGGTCCTGCCATCGGCCGAAGGTCACTGGTGGCTTCCAATGCATCATTCGACTCCGCCAGAATATCCCTGCCGACTGCCGATTGTCACCCGGCATCAATGAAATTCTGAGGCTGAAAACAGGACTCGAAATCCCACGTCTGGCTGCGTTTCCTTTACCTCCAACATCCGGCATTGCAGATTTTGAGATCAGGCCGAGAGGAATACGGAACGAAGCGAAAAGGAACTTTTCTGTGGAAGACGAGATCCGAACGAAGCGAGGCCGATATTGCACGCCAGCCGGGTCGACTCTAATCCGGGTTGGCGGGCTGCAGCCCCGGCGGCTGGGCAGCCCCTTGCCCGCCCGCCGGCCGGGTCGCGTCGGGCGCCGGCTTGGCCACGCCGCCGAGGGGCTTGGCGGCCAGCATCCGCCGGCCGCGCCGGCGCCAGCTGATGGCGTGCCGCACTGCGGGCGGCGGCGGCCCCTGATGCAGCCGCCCGACCCGGTCGATCAGCTCGCGCTCGGCGGCGGTCAGCCGGGCCAGCAGCCGCAGATGCTCGTACCAGCCGTCGACGAAATAGACCTCGCTCCATTTCAGCCGGTCGGCGGCATCGCGGAACAGCGACCAGCGGCTGGCACCGTTGCGCAGCCGCACCTCGCGCAGCCGGACGGTGGCGCGGACGAAGTCGCGCTCCTGCTCCGGCCCGATGCGGTATTCGACCACCACCATCACCGCGTCGCGGCGCGGGTCGATCTGCAGGGCCGGCAATTCCAGCTTGCGCGCCGGCGCGGCGCGCAGGTCGACCAGGGCGATGTCCGGGATCTTCAACCGCAGCGCCCACAGCGCGCCGACCAGCAGCGCCACGCCGCTGGCCGCCAGCGTGGCGGCGACGCCCGCGCTCTCCGCCATGGCGCCCCAGGCGACCGAGCCGAGCGCCAGCCCGCCATACAACGCCATCTGGTAGATCGCCATGGCCCGGGCCTTGACCCAGTCCGGCACCAGCAGCTGCACCGCGGTGTTGTAGGTCGACACCACGGCGATCCAGGCCATGCCGCCGACGAACAGCACCGGCACCAGCACGGCGGTGATGTGGACGGTGCCCAGCGCCAGCAGCACCGCCGCGAAGACGAAGGCCGAGCTCGAGATCAGCCAGCTCGTGCCCAGCCATTCCCGGGCCGGGTGCACCAGGAAGCCGCCGCAGACGGCGCCGATGCCGAGCGCGCCGAGCAGCACGCCGTAGCCGACCGCGTCCTGGCCGAGCTGGTCGAGCGCCAGCAGTGGCAGCAAGGCCCAGACCGAGCTGGCGCAGAAGCCGAAGATGAAGGACCGCGTCGCCACCCGCCGGGTCACCAGCGAATGCCGGGCGAAGCGCAGCCCAGCGGTGACGGCCCCGCGCAGCGTCTCCGGCGGCAGGGCCGAGCGCGCCGGCCGCCAGCCCCAGGACCAGATCGCCGCCAGCAGCCCGGCGAAGCTGGCGGTGGCGATCAGGAATACCCAGGGCGCGCCGAGCCAGGCCAGCAGGAAGCCGCCGATCGCCGGCCCCAGGGCGCGGGCGACGTTGTAGTTGATCGAGTTCAGCAGCACGGCGCTGGCCACCGCCGGCTTCGGCACCATGTCGCCGACCGCCGCCTGCCAGGCCGGCCCTTCCAGCGCATAGCCGATGGCGATCAGGAAGGTCAGCCCGATCAGCCCGATCGGCTCCAGCAGGTCGAGGAAGCCGAGCAGGGTGAGGCCCAGGCCGCCGGCGACGCAGCAGGCCTCCCCCGCCAGGATCATCTTGCGGCGGTCGTAGATGTCGGCCAGCGCCCCGGTCGGCAGCGACAGCAGCACCAGCGGCACCGCGGTCGCCACCTGGATCAGCGCGATCAGGAATGGGCTGGCCTCGGTGACGGTCAGCTCCCAGACGGCGGCGACCGACTGGGCCCAGTCGCCGAGATTCGCGAACAGGCCGGTGAACCAGACCAGCCGGAACACCGGATGGGCCAGCGCCTCGATGAAGGGCAGCAGCAGGCCGGACGGCGCCGGCTCGGCGGCGCGTTCAACCCGCAGATCGTCCTTGGCGCCGACGGCCTGTTGCATCCGGTCCTGCCCCGCTTGTCCGAGGTCTCCACAACTCTAGGCATGGCTGGTTCGTCCGCGCAAAGGCCCCGATGGCGACATCCGGCCCGGCATGACGACTACTTTCGGCCTTTCCGAGGACTACTTCCGGGTTTGCGGACGGCTACATTCCAGTCGAGGCATTCGAATTTTGAGGCATTAAAATACATTCGAACTTGCGACGCTCGCCGGCCGTCCTAAGATGCAAGGGCCGGCCGATGGAGCCGGCGCAGGGGAGGCCGAAGAATGCGCGATCGTCCGGGCCATGGCGTGACGCTGTCCTACTATGATTTCGGCCAGACGCCGTTCTTCGCGCTGCAGGCCGACCAGCGCGTCTCCTACTGCCTCTACGTGCCGCGGGACTATCAGGAGGACGGCGACAAGACCTACAGCCTGGCGGTGCTGATGCACGGCACCGGCCGCACCGCGACCGCCTATCGCGACGGCTTCATGGACTTCGCCGACGCCCATGACTGCATCCTGCTGGCGCCGCTGTTCCCGGCCGGGCTGATCAAGCCGGGCGAGCTCTCGAACTACAAGCGCCTGGCCTTCCACGACATGCGCTTCGACCTGCTGCTGCTGGCCATGGTCGACGAGGTGAAGGCGAAGTACCGGGTCCGCGCCGACCGCTTCCTGATGTTCGGCTTCTCCGGCGGCGGCCATTTCGTGCATCGCTTCCTCTACGTCCATCCGGAACGGCTGCTGGGCGTCTCGATCGGCGCGCCCGGCTCGGTCACGCTGCTCAATTGGGATTACGACTGGTGGGTCGGCCTGCGCGACTTCGAGGCCCGCTTCGGCCGGGCGGTCGACCTCGCGGCGATGCGCCTTGTGGCGGTGCAGATGGTGATCGGCGGCGACGACACCGAGACCTGGGAGATCGTCACCAAGCCGACCGACCCGGGCTGGATGGACGGCGCCGACCTGGCCGGCGGCAACCGGCAGGAGCGGATGCGGTCGCTGCGCGACAGCTTCGAGCGCCACGGCATCGCCGTGCGCCACGACATCGTCCCGGGCGTCGGCCATGAGGGCACGCGCGTGCTGCAGCCGGTGAAGGACTTCTTCGCCGACACGCTGGCAGCGGCGTCATGAGAGCCCTCGCCCTCGCCGCCCTGCTCTTCGCCATCCCCGCGGCCGCGGCGGAGCCGACGCCGCTGCTGTCGATCGCGCTCAACGCCGACATCCGCAGCAGCAATCCAGGCGTGCAGCGCGACTTCAACTCCGACGTCGTGCTGCAGCATGTGACCGAGGGGCTGGTCGGCCTGCGCGAGGACCAGACCCCGGTGCCGATGCTGGCCGACGGCGTCGAGGTCTCGGCCGACGGCACCGCCTACACCTTCCGGCTGCGCGACGGCATCACCTTCCACGATGGCCGCCCCCTCACCTCGGCCGAGGTGGCGTGGAGCTGGAAGCGCTATCTCGACCCGGCGACGCAGTGGCAGTGCCTCGACCGCTTCGACGGCCGCAGCGGCCCGAAGGTGCTGGCGGTGGAGACGCCGGACCCGCGCACCGTGGTGTTCCGGATCGACCGGCGCAGCGCGCTGTTCCTGGTCAACATGGCGACGATCCAGTGCGGCGCTGCGGTGCTCAGCCCGTCCTCGCTCGGGCCCGACGGCGCCTGGCTCAAGCCGGTCGGCACCGGCCCCTATGTCTTCGCCGACTGGCAGAAGAACCGCTATCTCGAGCTGACTCGCTTTCCCGGCTACAAGCCCCTCCCCGGCGCCCGCGACGGCGCCGCCGGCGGCAAGCAGGCCCTGGCCGAGCGGCTGCGTTTTGTCGTCATACCCGACCGTTCGGTGATGAACGCCGCCCTCCTCTCCGGCCAGGTCGACATCGTCCCCGATGTCGGCGCCACGGAGATCGAGGCGATGAAGGCGGCCGGGGCGCAGGTGACGGTGACGCCGACCCTCTCCTGGGCGGTGCTGCTGCTGCAGACCCGCGACCCGCTGCTGTCCGACGTCCGGGTCCGCCAGGCGCTGGGCCGGGCGATCGACGGCAGGCAGGTGGCCGAGGCCGCGAGCTTCGGCCTCGCCGCCCCGAACCCCTCCGCCATCGCCGCGGCCAGCGCCTATCATGACGAGGGCGATGCGGCCTGGCCGGCCTTCGACCCGGCCGAGGCCGCGAAGCTGCTGCAGGAGGCTGGCCGCGCCGGCGCCACGATCAAGATCCAGACCAACAACCGTCCGACCGGCCAGTACGAGGCGGCACTGATGATCCAGGGGCTGCTGACCGGCGCCGGCATCGATGCCCAGCTCGAGACGCTGGACTGGGCGACGCAGTTGCAGAACTACCGCGAGGGTAAGTTCCAGGCCTCGGTCTTCACCTTCTCCGGCCGGCCCGACCCGGCGCTGACCTTCGATTCGATCATCGGCAGCAAGGACGAGGACCCGACCAGCCAATGGGAGGACCCGCAGGCGATCGCCTGGCTGGCCGAGGCCAAGACCGTTGAGGACAAGGCCGGGCGGCAGGCGATCTTCGACCGGCTGCACGCCCGGATGACCGAGCAGGTGCCGGTGATCGGCCTGTTCAACCCGGTGCAGGTGACCGCGGTCGGGCCCAAGGTCCGCGGCTATGCCGACTGGGCTCCCGGCAACGCCCGCCTCTGGGGCGTTTGGAAGGAGCCATAGCCACCGCGGCCCGGGAGGCGCCGCGGGCGTGCTAAGCTGCGGTTCCAACCCCGGAGGCTGCGATGAGCGACACCGTCGGCTCCCTGCTGCTCGACCTGCTGGAGTGGATCGGCGAGAGGGACAGGCCCTATGTCGAGGTGATGGACGCCTGGCGCACCTCCTGCCCCCGCCTGCCGGTGTGGGAGGAGGCGACCGACCGACGTTTCGTCACGCAGGAGAACAGGCCCGGCATAGGCCCGACGGTGCGGCTGAGCGCGTCCGGCCGGGCCTTCCTGCGGCAGCACCGGCGATCAGGGATGCGGGTCGGGGAAGCCGTGGCGCCGTGACAGGGCGGCGAGGATGCGGTCCTTGCCGGCGATGAAGCGGATTCCGCCATGGCTGTCGGCCTCGGCATCGGCCGGGCTTCCCTCGCCCAGCACCAGCAGCGGCAGGGACTGGTTCCGCTCCCCGACCAGCGCCACCACAGCCTCGCGCGGCCGCGGCCAGGCAATACGCTCGACATCCAGCCGCGCCGCCAGATCCGGGAAGGATGCCAGCACGCCCTCCAGCAGGGCGCAGTGCCAGCAGTAGAAGACCTGGCCGGGATAGGCCGGGTCGGTGAATCCCGGGCGCAGCAGGAACAGGCGGTCACGGATCATAGTCGTTACTCTCATCAGGTCCCGGAATTCCCCCGGATCACGCTGCGCAGGGTGAAGGCGGACTGGATGCGCGACACGCCGGGCATGCGCGACAGCTGCTCCTTGTGGATGCGCTCGTAATCGGCGGTGTCGCGGGCGACGACGCGCAGCAGATAGTCCGACATGCCGGTCATCAGGTAGCACTGGTCGACCTCCGGGCACTTCCGCACCGCCGCCTCGAAGCGGGCGAGGTACTCCTCGGTCTGCCGTTCCAGCGTGATCTGCACGATGGCAATGGTCGGGTTGGCGACGTCCGGCTCGTCGATCAGCGCGGTGTAGCCGCGGATGATGCCGGCATGCTCCAGCAACTGGCGCCGGCGCAGGCAAGCCGACGGCGACAGCGCGACCGCCTCGGCCAGGTCGGCGTTGCTGATGCGCCCGTCGGCGCGCAGGTGCTGGATGATCTTGCGGTCGATGGCGTCGAGCATGTGTGGTTTCTGCGAAAACCGATGAATTTGCTGCGGACACCAGACCATCCGGCCGCAGAAGGATCAACGGAAATCAAGGATCGGCGAGGGCCTGCGGCCGTATCCTGAGTCCGTTGGATCCCCTGCGGTTCGGCCCTCGATGACCACCTCCCTCCCCGACGCCTCCGGCGCCACCCTGATCGTCGATCTGGCCGCGATCCGCGAGAATTATCGTGCGCTGCGCCGCCGCCTTGGCCGCACCGCCTGCGCCGGCGTGCTCAAGGCCGACGCCTATGGGCTGGGCGCCGACCGGGTCGCTCCGGTGCTGGCCGCCGAGGGCTGCCGCCACTTCTTCGTCGCCCATCTCGAGGAGGGCATCGCGCTGCGGCCGCATGTGCCTGAGTCGGCGGAGGTGTTCGTGCTGCACGGGCTGATGCCCGGCTGCGAGGACATCGCCCTGGCCCACCGCCTGACCCCGGTGCTGAACAGCCTGGAGCAGGTCGAGGGCTGGACCGCCCTGGCGCGCCGCCTCGGGCGGGCGCTGCCGGCGGTGCTGCAGCTCGATACCGGCATGTCTCGCATGGGGTTGTCGCCGAGCGAGCTGGACCGGATCGTCGATGAGCCGCAGCGGCTGGCCGGCATCGAGCTGCGCCTGGTGATGAGCCACCTGGCCTGCGCCGAGCGGCAGGACCATCCGGCCAACGGCATGCAGCGCCTGCGCTTCGACGTCGCCCGCCGCCGCCTGCCGGCAGCCCCGGCATCGCTGGCCAACTCCTCCGGGATCTTCCTCGGCCCCGACTTCCACTACGACCTGGCCCGGCCCGGCGCCGCGCTGTATGGGCTGGCCCCCGTCGCCGGCGCGGCGAACCCGCTGCGCCCGGTGGTCCGGCTGCAGGCCCGGGTGGTGCAGCTGCGCAGCATCGTCGCCGGCGACGAGGTCGGCTACGGCCTGACCTGGCGTGCCGAGGGATCGACCCGCATCGCCACCGTCGCGGTCGGCTATGCCGACGGCTTCCCGCGCAGCACGGGCACGGCGCATCTCGGCGACGTCGCCCTGCCGGTCGCCGGCACCGTGTCGATGGACTCGATCACGCTCGACGCCTCGGCCCTGCCGGAGGGCGCGCTGCGCCCCGGCGCGATGGTCGACCTGATCGGCCCGCACCGCAGCGTCGACGCCGTCGCCGCCGATGCCGGCACCATCGGCTACGAGATCCTCACCCGCCTCGGCCGCCGCTTCCGCCGCGATTATCGCGACGCCCAGCCGTCCCCCTCCCCTGCTTTGGTTCTCGAAGGAGTTCCGTCGTGAAGGTCATCGTCCTCGGCGCCGGCGTCATCGGCGTGTCCACCGCCTGGTACCTCGCCCGCGCCGGCCATGAGGTGACGGTGGTCGACCGGCAGGACGGGCCGGCGAACGAGACCAGTTTCGCCAATGCCGGCCAGGTCTCGCCGGGCTATTCCGCGCCCTGGGCGGCGCCGGGCGTGCCGCTGAAGGCGATCAAGTGGATGCTGATGGAGCACAGCCCCTTCGTGCTGCGCCCGCAGCTCGACACCCGGCAGTGGCTGTGGCTGGCGCAGATGCTGCGCAACTGCACCGCCGGCCGCTACGCCGTGAACAAGGAGCGGATGGTCCGCCTGGCCGAGTACAGCCGCGACTGCCTGCGCCAGCTGCGCGCCGATACCGGCATCGCCTATGACGACAAGGCGCAGGGCACGCTGCAGCTGTTCCGCACCCAGAAGCAGGTCGACGCCGCGGCCAAGGACATCGCCGTGCTGCGGGAGGCCGGGGTGCCCTACGAGGTGCTGGACCCGGCCGGCTGCGCCGCCGCCGAGCCGGCCCTGGCCGGGGTGACGGACAAGCTGGCCGGCGGCCTGCGCCTGCCGGGCGATGAGACCGGCGACTGCTTCAAGTTCACCAACAACCTCGCCAAGCTGGCCGAGGGCCTGGGCGTCAGCTTCCGCTGGGGCGCCCGGATCGCCGGCCTCGTGGCCGATGGCAGCCGCATCGGCGGCGTGGCGCTGGAGGGCGGCGAGACCCTGCGCGCCGACGGCTATGTGCTGGCGCTCGGCAGCCACTCGCCGCTGCTGCTGAAGCCGCTGGGCATCGAGATCCCGGTCTATCCGGTCAAGGGCTACTCGATCACCGTGCCGGTCACCGCGGCCGATGGCGCCCCGGTCTCGACCGTGATGGACGAGACCTACAAGGTCGCGATCACCCGGCTGGGCGACCGCATCCGCGTCGGCGGCACCGCCGAGCTGGCGGGCTACAGCAGCCGGCTGTGGGATGCCCGGCGGCGGACGCTGGAGCATTCGGTCACCGACCTGTTCCCGCAGGGCGGCGACGTCTCCCGCGCCAGCTTCTGGACCGGCATGCGCCCGATGACGCCGGACGGCACGCCGGTGGTCGGCCGCACGCCCTACGGCAACCTGTTCCTCAACACCGGCCACGGCACGCTGGGCTGGACCATGGCCTGCGGCTCCGGCCGGGTGATGTCGGACATCGTCTCCGGCCGCCGCGCCGAGATCGACCTGGAAGGCCTGGCGATGGACCGCTACCGCTGGGCCGACCTGACCGGCATCCGCGGCCCCAAGGGCGGGCGCCCGGTCGGCGCGCCCGTGCCGCAGGCGGGGTAAATCCGGCCCTCGATCAGAGCACGAAATCGGCGGCGACGAGACCGATCGCACCGGTGAGCCGGATGTGGAAGTCGGAGGCGCCGTCGCCGTTGACGTCGCCGGCGATGGTGGTGACGCCGCCGGCGACGGCATAGCGCAACTGGCCGGCGACTCCGGTGTAGACGCCGGTGCCGATGAAGCTGAAGGCCTGGTTGCCGGCGACGCCGGTGTTGGCGTCGACCGCCGACAGGTCGATCCTGTCGCCCTGCGCGTGGCTGAAATCGGTGATCACATCGGCATTGGCGCCGACCGCGCTCTGCGCCGTGCTGCTGTAGATGAAGCGGTCGGGCCCGGCGCCGCCGGTGAGCGTGTCCTTGCCGCCCCAGCCCTGCAGCCGGTTGGCGCCGGCATCTCCGACCAGAGTGTCGCCACCCTGGCTGCCGGAGAGGTTCTCGATGCCGTTCAAGCTGTCGTTCTGGGCGTCGCCGCCGTTGCCGGTGCCCGTGGCCAAGCTGACAGAAACCCCGATCGAGCTGGTGTAGTAGCTGGCGGTGTCATTGCCGTTGCCGCCGTAAAGGCTGTCCGCGTCGGCGCCGCCGCGCAGCACATCGTCGCCGTCATCCCCGCCGAGATAGTCGCCGCCGGCGTCCCCGGAGAGGGTGTCGCTGCCGTTGTCGCCATAAAGCGAATCATTGTTCCCGCCGCCGGAAAGCACATCGTTGCCGTCATTGCCGCCGAGGGTGTTGCTGATGGCGCTTCCGGTCAGCACATCGTTGTACGCGCTGCCGTAGACGCCCTCGAAATTCGAGATGCTGTCGCCTTGCGCGTCGCCGCCGCTGGCGGTCCCCAACGTCAGATTCACCGCCACCGCGGCGGTGGAGGAGTAATGGGTCAGGATGTCGAAGCCGGCACCACCGCCGAGCGTATCGGCGCCGGCGCCGCCTTCGATGTAGTCATCTCCTTCGCCACCATAGAGCGTGTCGATGCCGGCGCCGCCGTTGAGAGTGTCGCGGCCGCTGTTGCCGTAAAGGATGTCATCTCCCTCATCACCGGACAGGTAGTCGCCGCCGGCATCCCCGGTCATGATATCATTGCCCAGGCCGCCATATCCGTTGTCGCGGCCGCTGCCGCCGTAGAATGTGTCGTTCCCGGCGTTGCCGGAGAAGGTGTCGTCGCCGTCCGCTCCGTTCACGGCGTCGTTGCCGGAGCCGAGATAGAAGGCCAGCTTCTCGAAATTGCTGAACTGCACGCCGGTCGAGGTGATCGAGGTTCCGCCCGGCGTCAGGTTGGGCGTGACGCTGAACGCCGCCGTGGCGTTCCAGTAGTAGAACTGGAGGGTGTCCTGTCCGGTGCCGCCGTTGAGGATGTCGGCGCCGGCATAGGTATAGACGAAGTCGTCGCCGTCGCCGGCATTGATGGTATCCACCGATCCCGGCAACGAATCCCCGTCGAAGATCGTGTCATCCCCGCCGCCGCCGGCGATCTGGTCGCTGGACGAGGTGCCGTTGAGATTGTCGTCGCCCGCCGTTCCGTTGATGATCATTGGCTTGCCCCTCTGGAAAACGCGTCATGGAAATTTCGATCCCAGTCGGCAAATTCGCATCAAATTGCGGCATCATTTCGGACACACCATAATATGCAGGACAGTGGTCGGGGGCTTCGCGCCGGCCCGACCTCGGACTACGGCCGCTGCTTTCGCCGCAGCGCCCGCACCTGGTCCTGCAGGAAGCGGACCAGGTCCTTCAGGGCCGGATCGGCGATCGGCTCGCGCAGCTCGAGCGTGCGGCTGCGGCCGCCCTGCTCGACCGTCAGCGTGAAGCAACGGGCGTCGGGCATCGGCCGCGACAGGCTTTCCGGCGCTGCCGGGCGGTCGAGGACATGCGCCTCGCGCACCAGCGCCTCGATCCGGGCGGCGTCCGCCGACGGCAGCGCCGCGAGGTCCAGCACCACCGGCTCGGCCAGCCCCGGCGCGTAGAACAGCCCCGGGCTCGACATCGCGAAGGTGATCCGCATCGTCCGCTCCTGCCCCCGGCCCCGGAGGCGTCAGCCGGTCGGCACGCCGACCTGCGTCCAGGCCTCGGCCACGGCCTTGACCTCGGCCTTCTTCGCACCGGGCAGCCGTCCCGCCAGATCCACCGTCACCGCGGCGAATTCGGCGAACTTCGTGGTCTCGGTCACCCGCGCGTCGCGCAGGGCATCGTACCAGATCCGGCCCGCCCGCTCCCAGGCGTTGCCGCCGATGGCGGTGGCGGCGAGGTAGAAGGCCCGGTTCGGTATGCCGGAATTGATGTGGACGCCGCCATTGTCCTGCATGGTGTCGACATAGTCGTCCATGTGGCCGGGCTGCCTGTCCTTGCCCAGCACCGGGTCGTCATAGGCGGTGCCGGGCGCCTTCATCGAGCGCAGGCCGACGCCCTGCACCTTGGCGGTGAACAGGCCCCCGCCGATGATCCAGTCGGCCTCCTCGGCGGTCTGCTTCAGCACCCATTGCCTGACCAGGGAGCCCCAGACATCGGACAGGGATTCGTTCAGCGCCCCAGGCTGCTGCATGTAGACGAGGCCGGCCTCGTCCTCGGTGACGCCGTGGCCGAGCTCGTGGCCGATGACGTCGAGCGAGGCGGTGAAGCGGTTGAACAGGTCGCCGTCGCCATCGCCGAACACCATGCGCTGGCCGTTCCAGAAGGCGTTGTTGTAGTCCTCGCCGTAGTGGACCGTGGCATCGAGCGCCATGCCGTCATCGTCGATCGAGTTGCGGCGGTAGGCGTCGAGGAAGAAGTCGAAGGTGTGGCCCAGCCCGTCATAGGCCTCGTCGGCCGCGGCGTCGCCGGATGGCCCCTGCCCTTCGGCCCGCACCAGCGTGCCCGGCAGGGTCTCGCCGTTGCCGGCGGTATAGATGCTGCGCTGGCGCGACGGCGGCAGGGCCAGCTTGCGGTGCCGCCGTTCGGCCACGGACTGCGCCACCGCCAGCCGGACGCGCATGGTGCGGAACGTCGTGTCGATGCCGAGCGCCCGGCTGGCGGCCTCCTTCTGGCCCTTGCTGCCATTGGCCAGGATGGCACGCAGCATGTAGGGCGGCAGGATGCAGAAGATCGAGTGGCGATGGTGTCGGGTGCACATGCGGATCTCCCTGGCCTGTCACCGATAGAAGCCATGATGGGTGCGTTCGTTCCCGGGAGACCTTCCTGGATCGGTTCCAGAGGCCGCTCGGACCGGCCCCTGGATGGCTTCGTCGGCTTTGCCTCTTGCAATGACGGCGAGGGATGGGCGCTTGAAAAGCTCTCGCCTGCGAGGCCTTTCAGAACACCGCCATTTGGATCGGCCTATCCCTTCTATTCTCCCCTTCCCTCGCGGGAGGGGGAGAGTGGAAAGCACGCGTCGGTTCAAGTGATCGAATTGAAAGGAGAGGCCGCGCGCATGCCTCCGGCCACGGCGATCGGTCTTCCGATCAGCCGTGCCGGTGGATGTGGGCGAGCATCTGCAGGTGGCGCCACCGGGGGCTGCGCTCGCGGCGGCGGTGCCCGGCCCGCTCGGCGGCGGTCGATTGCCACCGGTCGCGCGGCGGAGCCGGATCGGGCGCCGGCGGCGCCGTGGCGGGCTGCCTGATACCGTCGGGTGGCCCGGTGCCGTCGGGCAGCGTCAGGACGGGCTCCCGGTCGAAGATCTCGCCGGTGGTGAGGATGCGGCGCTCGCCCTCGGGCCCGCCAGCATCATCGGCCGGGATGGGGCGACAGAGTTTGGAAGCGGCGCGGTGCCGGGCCAGACTGGAGACCTGACCCTTCGGGCCGGCGGCCGGAGGCCCGGCTTTCGCCGCGGCGGCAGACCTGCCGGCTGCAGGCCCGCCGGCCGGAGGAGTCCCGGGGGGCGGCAGGCCGAGGGCCCGGCACAGGCTGGCGATCAGGGCTTCGATCGGCAAGGCGGTGTCGGCGAGGTCGACGTC
This sequence comes from Inquilinus sp. OTU3971, assembly GCF_038440215.1. Classification (NCBI taxonomy): domain Bacteria; kingdom Pseudomonadati; phylum Pseudomonadota; class Alphaproteobacteria; order Rhodospirillales; family Rhodospirillaceae; genus Inquilinus; species Inquilinus sp. OTU3971. Next base: position 48,754 of record NZ_JASATH010000031.1, read on the forward strand.
GATGCGCTCGTCTTCCGTCAGCTTTTCCCGGAGCTCGGCGGTCAGTTGCTCCCGGGCCTCGGGGTCGGGAACCGCAGCGATGGCAGCGGCGACGCCCTGGGCGACGGCTTGGCGCCGGCCGTCCGTCTCGTCCTGCCGGGCCTTCCGCCGGAGTTCGGCCTCGCGCCGTGCCTGCTCCCGCTGCTGCCGCAGCTTGATCTTCAGTGCGACGGCGCGGCGGATGCCGAGGAACAGGCTGCTGAAGCGGGTCTCGGCCGTCCCGGCGCGGTCGAGATCGTCGGCCGCGAGGGCGGCGAGGGCCTGGGCGTGAAAGCCGCGGGCCAGCTCCTCCGCGAGCTCCATCAGCTCGGACAGCATCGCGGCCTGGTCCGCGGCCGGCGACGCGGCGGCCTGCTCCCGCCGCCGGCGCAGTTTGAGCGCGACGGCACGGCGGATGGCGAGGAAGAGGGTGCTGAAGCGGGTCTCGGCCATGCCGGCGCGTTCGAGATCGCCGGCCGCGAGGGCGGCGACCGCCTCGGCCTGGAAGGTCCGGGCCAGCTCCAGGGCGAGCGCCGTCAGCCCGGACAGCACCTCGGCCTCCCGCTCGTCCGTGGACGGCGAAGCGGCGGAGGGAGTCCCGGCTGGGCTGGCATCGACCATGCCTGTATCAGAACAAAACAGGAACATGCAGTCAAGCGGAATCGCGTTTGCGTCGTCGCGGTCCGGTGGCGATCCAGGCCGGAGCCGCTGGATGGCCACGCCCATTCGGGGCTCGCCATGACGGTTCTCTTCGGAGGGTCGCGTCGATTCAGGGGTCGAAGACCGCTCCCGGGACCGGAGATGCCTTGTCATAGGCCGCGGCCGTGGCGGGCACGTCACCGTCATAGGTGAAGCGCCACCCGGCCGATGTCCATGCGGCGGTAATAGCCGACATCGTGAACGCCGCCGCCCAGAATGGTTCGGCGGATCACGCGAAAGGAGAACGCGATCCGCTCGCCGTTCTGCCGCTTCTGCTCAAATAGCTCGGTGAACATGGACCAGAAACCGCTTCGGCTGAGCGCCGCGTCGGTTTCCCGCTCCCGGGACAGGTAGATGCAGTCGGCGGAATAGGCAGGTTTCCAGCAAGGTGAGATCGAGCTGGGCGAAAGCCGTCGTCATCCGCCGATAGATCGCGTTCACCGCCGCATCGATCTGCTCCTGTCCCTCTCCCATTGAGGGATTGGATCGTGGATTCATTGCAGATCCGACGGCTGAAATTGGTGATCGCGGCCAAGGTTACAGCCGCCGAGCCGAGGGCAGCAACGGGTCAAACAGCAATCGTCACGCCGCCTCCCGGTCGCGGCGCAGGCCGTCCTTGCGCATCTGGTCCGGCGTGGTGCCGGTCAGGCGGTGGAACATGGCGATGAAGGCCGAGGCGTTGCCGTAGCCGAGCCAGCGCGCCACCGCGCCGACCGACGCCCCCTCCTCCAGCCGCGACAGCGCCGCGACCAGCTTCATCCGCTGCCGCCATTCGGCGAAGGACATGCCGAGGTCGCGCTGGCAGTGGCGCGACAAGGTGCGCTCGGTGGTGCCGGTGATCCGCGCCCATTCCGCCAGGGACCGGCGGTCGCCGGGCTCCTGCTGCAGCGCCTCCAGAACCGTGCGCAGGGCCGGGTCGTCCGACAGCGGCAGGTAGGAGGAATGGCGCGGTGCCAGCCGGATCTGGTCGACCAGCACCTGGGCCAGCCGCAGGTCGGCTTCGCTCTTCGGCACCTTCACGCTGCGGGCGTCGACATCGGCCAGGATCGCCTTGATCAGCGGGCTGAGCGCCAGGGTACAGGGCTCCGCCGGCAGCTCGGCGCAGAGTTCGCGCACGACATAGACCGAGACGTAGCGCACCGCGTCGCGGTTGTGGCAGGCGTGCACCACGTCGGGTGGGGTCCAGATCGCGTAATGCGGCGGCGACAGGTAGCGCACGCCGCCGACCGTCGCCACCATCAGGCCGCGGACGGCGTAGTTCAGCTTGCCCCAGGGCAGGCACGCCTCCGGCCACACCATGCCGGCCGGATAATCCTCGGTGCGGAAGGACAGCGGGTCGGGCGGCTCGCCGCGCAGCGCGGGTAAGCGGACGGTCATGTCCTGTCCTCTCGATCACTTGTCCGATCATCGTTATATATCTCGAACCGGCCAGGCGCTAGGGTCGCGTCATGTCCGCATCGAACACCCCATTGCGCTGGTTCGCCCTGCCGGTCGTCACCGTCGCGATCTGGTCCGGCAACGTGGTCGTCACCAAGCTGGCCGCCACCGAGGTCCACCCGAGCGTCATCGCCTTCGAGCGCTGGGCCCTGGCGCTGCTGCTGCTGACGCCGTTCCTGATCCGCCCGGTGTGGCGGCTGCGGCGGCAGGTCCTGCCGCATCTGCCGAAGCTGGCGGTGCTGGGGCTGCTCGGCATGGCCGCCTATCAGGGGCTGGCCTATTTCGCGGCGGAGACCACCTCGGCCACCAAGATGGGCTTCGTGGTGTCGCTGGTGCCGCTCTTGACCATGGCGCTGTCGAGCCTGCTGCTGGCCGAGGTGCCAAGCCTGGGCATGGTGGGCGGCGGGGCGCTGTCGCTGTTCGGCATGGCGCTGCTGCTGGGCCAGGGCGATCCGCTGGCGCCGTTCAGCGGCGGGCTGGTGCCGGGCGACGGGATGATGCTGATCGCCTGCGTCGCCTATTCCGGCTACGGCGTGCTGCTGCGGCGCTGGCCGATGCCGCTGCCGGTCTGGCCGTCGCTGTACCTGCAGATCGCCTTCGCCGCGCTGTTCCTGCTGCCCGGCTGGCTGCTGGCGCCGGCGGCGCCGCACAGCATGACGGCGATCGGGATGATCCTCTATGCCGGGATCCCGACCTCGATCCTGGCGCCGTTCCTGTGGATGGAGGCGGTCCGCCTGCTCGGCCCCAGCCGCACCAGCCTGTTCATCAACCTGTCGCCGGTGATGACGGCGGCGATCGCGGTGGCGGTCTTGGGCGAGAGCCTGCACCCGTACCACCTGGCCGGCGGCGCGCTGGTGCTGCTGGGCGTCATCCTGGCCCAGCGTTTCGGCCGGCGGCGGGCCCCCGTGCCGGTCGCCGGGGCCGCCGAGTGAAGCGGCTACTCCTGCCGAGCCCGGTATTCCCCGATCCCGACGAAGGGAAAATAGGCGACAAAGGTCGCTGCGAAGAAAGCCCCCGCCTGGATCAGAGTCGAAGCCGCCACGGTCTGGTTCTTGGTCAGCTCGGAGACAACGTTTCCGAAGATGAGAAGGATATAGGTGAAGGCCTGACGGGCGTGCGCGACATCGGTCCCCTGGCGACGAATCTCGCTGAGGGTGTGTCTGAGCTTGAATTCCACCTTGGCCCGGTATCGGGTGATACCCTGCAGACCCTGACGCGCGTTCGGGTCGCCCGGCATCGCCGGCTCGAGGCCCCTCGCAATCCTGTCGAAGTACTGGTTGAAGGCACGGTACGAAATCGTTTCCAGCAGCTCGACAGCCGTATAGGCCAAGACATATTTGGCCATCTCCTTGGCGGCTTCCGCTCCGACCAGGCCGGCTGCCTGGGCACCCGCGCCGCTATGCACCAGTCCGAGACCGATCAGAACGGTCGTCAGCTGGGAGTACGTCGAATACGCTGCATCGTCGGCGAGAACCGCCGGCTTATTCAGCAGCAGGTCGCCGCGACGATTCTGCGTGACCGGGAGGAACATGTTCGCCATGTCGCGCAGGCCTATGATCAGCGCCCTGGCGGCCGCGGGCGCCTGGGCTGCAACCCCGCCCCCCTTCTCGGCAGCGGCGACGGTCGCCCCGACCATCAAGAGGGTGTTGGTGGCGAGCGAGGCATATTGTTTTGCGGTCGGCACCATTCGGTCTTCTGCCGGCCGACTGGCGCTGGTGTCATACACCAGGCCGCCAGCCTTCACCGCGATCGGCAGAAAATTCAGCGCGATCAGCAATACGGCGAGATCCTGTTTCGTCTTCTCGCTGCTTGCGCTGATGGCATAGGCAGCCGTTTCCCGGGCGGTGGCGAATGTGAGCAGCACCGGGAGGTCGCGCAGAACAATCTTCCCGACGTCCCGGATGGCGCTCAACATGCTTTCGCTCGCCACCCCATCTCCCCCATCCGCGACGTCGAGTTGTTGAGCTGCCCGCGTCATTGCCCGGACATCCTCCCGGGTTGGGGGGAGATCCCGGGTTGGCGGCGGCGCCTGATCGCTCGAGGCGACCGGGCCGATCACGTCCGGCCCGGTCTGTCCCGCGATATCCGGTTGCGTCGTTGCCGTGTCGTCCCGCAGCGTTTCGGGCAATTGTTCGATGGCGCGGAGCAGATCCTCGCTGTCCAGCCGTTCCGCAATCTGCAAAAGCCGATCGATGTTGCTGTCGAGTTCCTCTTGCCGCCGATCGAGCCCAGAAAATTCTTTCTTCAAAGCACCTTCTTTATTTATTTCCTTCTGAATCTCATTTTCAACACCTGAGATCTGCAACTGAGTTTGGCTAATTTCATTTTTTATATCCTCCATGCTTTTCTGAAATTCTTGAATTCTGTCGTCACTTGCTTTAATATTTTGTTCTAACATATTAATTTCATTATTCGTCTCTATCGATGACTGCAAAATCGATTTGTATTCATCGGCAATGGACTGAAGTCGATTTACCGTTGAATCCTCACCGTCCACAAGGCCGTCCAGAACACCGATGTCGCCGGTCACTCTCTCCCTTTGTGTTGCCAGATCTTCCAGCTCGGTCGCGATCCGATCGAGTTCTTCGCTGCTGGTTTCCATCCTCGCAACAAGTGCGGAACGCTCGTCCTCAAGGGTTCCGAGCCTTGCCGCAATTGCCGCCGCATGCTCCAGGTCCTGGGGATCTTCCGGCGGGGTTCCGAGGGTCTCGATCTCGTGCTGCAGCTCCTGAAGCCTCGCGGTCGCTTCCTCGTTCCGCTCCCTGGCTGCCTGCGCTCTCTCTTCCGCCTCCTCGGTCCGTCGCGCCAGATCGTCGAGCGTCCGGCCAAGGGCGCCACGGTGTTCAGCGATCAGCGCCTTCAAGCGGTCCAGGTCCCTCGTCTCGCCGACTTCGCCCAGCGCGATCTCCCGGGCCCCCAGCGCGGCGGTGACCTCCGTCCACCGTTCGTCGAGTGAATCGTACAACCTGCCGAGTTCGTCGTCATAGCCGAGCATGGCGTCCCGACGCTCGGAAAGCTGGTCCATGAGCGCAGACGAGTCCTCTCGCTCGCGGTCCATATCCTCATAGGCCCGCTGCTCAGCGTCCAGAATGCGGTCGAATTGGGCGAACTGGTCATCCTGCCTTTGCCGGAGCCCGTCCAGCGTCTCGATCAGCGCCAGCTCCTCTTCCGTGCGCGTCAGCCGATCGTCATTCAGGGCGTCCCGATCGTCCCGGCGGGCGGCGAGATCTTCGTCCGTCCGGCGCCGGGCCAGCGCGAGATGGCCCTGCGCGTCGCCGACGGTCTGCATCCGGTCAGGGGAGATCCCCACCACCTGGGCCAACCATCGGCGGAGAGCCTCCGGGCTTTCCGCCAATTGCCCCTGGCGTGAGCTTTCGCCGCCACCTCCCTGCTGCGTCGACCTGTCTGCCATCCTTCTCTCCCAACGCTGCTCGCAAACCAAGCATGAAACCGCCGACAGCGCTGTCAGACAGCCCTCACGACCCCGTCAGGATTTGCCTGAAGGATCCCAATGGGAAATCCGGCTTTGGTATGGGCCGATGCGCGGTTCGGATGCCCGTGCCGGCCGGCCCGGAGGCGCAGCCGTCCGGCCTTCGACTGCAGGCCGAAGGGGTGGTTCCTCGGCCTCCGGGTCGACGGGAAGAGGATCTCGTTCAGCGAGACGGTGTTCTGTGCGTTCCGGGACGGGAAGATCGGGCAGGTCTGGTCGATCATCGACAAAGCGATCATCGAGGCCGCCGCCGCGTGAAGCGGGGGGGGCCCCCCCCGCGGGGGGGGGGGGGGGGGG